>JANPAU010000292.1:0-8707 GCA_031430055.1 Akkermansiaceae bacterium
TGAAGAGAGAAATCCAGCCATCCTGAGCCTCAGCGGCCCGCGCGGTGACAAGGGAAACCACCACAACGGCCATCGATGCATACAAAGTCCAATTTTTCATCGGATTTCGTTACTCCTTGGAGGCACGGACTATTTCGACGAATTTTAAAAAGGCCATGATGGTCGGGTTCGAGTAAATCCTTGATTATCTACCTCAATAAGTTATCAACCTCGTGCTTCATCACCGTTACTGAATCTTATTTTATGGGAAATCGTCGCCAATTTCGTCCCTCGTTTCTTCTCGGATTGATCATTTCTGGAATGATTTTGGGGGGATGGTATCTGCATCGGAGAGCCAGCTTGATCCCGAGTGAAATCACGCAAGCTCAGGTGGCCCCTCCTCGGACCCACCGTAAAAGCGAGATCGTCAGTGCTCAGGAGCAAATCGCTATTTTCGAAGATTTCTCTCGCTGGACCGAGCAGTTTGTAAGTGCCTCGACGGATGACCGCCCCGCCATCGTCGCCGCTGGCATAAAACTAACCCTTCAACGTCGCGCTCTGATGGAAGATCTGATCCAGAGTGATCCCAAACAGGCCTTGGAAAAGGCTGTCAAATTGCACGTTTGGCAAAGTCTGCCACCGGAGATTCGACGAGAAGTGGAGGAACCTTTCAGCGCGCTTGCCGACTACAAGGTCTATCCTGTTTGTACGGTCGGCACCCCTAATCGCGCCAGGCAGCCCATTTCAGATGCGACACGCCTTACGGCAATCGCGGATCACGCCGTGCTCGATACTTACGTCTTCGGTCGCCGGATGGGGATGCAAACCAAAGATGACTCACCGGTCCAAGGAATCCGCCTCGGCAGCAAGGCCGCACTGCGAGAGGGCGTGTTTCATGAACTGAGCGCCGCAGAAGCGGACGTCGTGGCAACTCTCTATCCGCTAGCAAATTCTCGGGCTGACCGGGATTTCGCCACCGGCGGACTCTTGAGTGACTCACCCGTTACCGCGCTGGCGGGTGGAAGAATCTTCATCTTCGCGGATCGAGCGGGTTTCGAAAATTTCGAAAATATGATCGCCAAGTTAGATGAAAGTCCCGGCCCCCACAGCGGCGCTTCCGTGCTGTTCCTCCCGTTTCCGGCAGGTGAGTTCGGAGGATTCGATTTTGAAAGTGCGGTGATTCAAAGCAATCTCGCCGCGAGTGCTTGGACGGAGACGAAGAAGAAGCTCTTAATGATTCGCTGTGATTTCTCGGATAAGCCCAGTTCGAGCAATCCTGTCGTCGATAGCGGAAGCTACGGCACACTGCTCAATACGACGGTCTCAAACCACATCCGCGACTTTTCCTATGGCAAGACTTGGATCGAAGCCACCGTCTCTAACTCAGTCATCCGCTTGCCTCAGACCGCAGCTTACTATGCCACCAATGTCGGCGGCGGCACGACTCGCAATAACGATCTCCTCAGCCAAGCAAAAACTGCCTATCTGGCGGCAAACCCTTCGTTCGTTGCCTCGAACTATGACATCATCGGAGTCTGGTTTGTCGAAATCGGCATGACTCAGGGAGGCTTCGCCTACGGGGGGCTGGCAGGGGGCGGGGACCTATGGATTCAAGGTAATTCAAGTGTCGACCTCCATGTTCACGAGCTAGGCCACAACTATGGAATTGGTCATTCGAGTTTCTGGAAACCATCGGTGAGTAGTCTCAATCCGGTCGATCTCGCTGGAACCAATGACGAATACGGCGATGACTTCGATGTAATGGGCAGCGGACCTGCGCCTGAAGGAGTGTTCCACTCCGAGGCGAAAAAACGGCTCAACTGGCTCGCTGCGGGAGAATGGACCGATGCCACCGCAGGCGGCAACGGCACCTATCGGCTCCACCGCATTGACCACCCGAATACCGGCGGAGTAAGAGGTCTGCGCGCCACCAAGGGCGCGGGAGAATACTACTGGCTCAGCTACCGGCGTCTCTTCTCCAACAGTTGGCTCAAAGCCGGCGCGAACATCGTCTGGCAGCGCAATGGCCTGAACCGCTCGTGGCTCATCGACACCACACCCGGCAGCGTGCCCGGAGCCAGTGATCGCGACGACGGCGCTCTCACCATCGGCCGCACCTACTCCGATGGAAACCTGCACATCACGGCCCTCGCTCGCGGCGGGGAGGTTCCTAACGAATACCTCGACATCAAAGTCAACACCGGCCCTTTCCCAGGAAATGTCGCGCCGACGGTCTTGCTTACCGGACCCTCCACGATCAGCGCCCGCCAGACCTGTTTCCTCAGCGCACAAGCCACCGACGCGAATGGTGATGAGCTGGCGTATTCGTGGGATTTCGGCCAAGGATTCACCTTCGACAATCACTCCACCGCCGCCTTCGCTTGGAACAGCGGAGGCACCTACACCGTGAAAGTCACCGTGTCCGATATGAAGGGAAACATCGCCCAAGCCACGAAAATCATCACCGTCACCGACGCGATCACCACTTGGACCGCGAGGGAAAATTCATCTACCGGTGATTTTAACGCTCTCGTGGCGAGTCCGAGCAAGGTGCTTGCTGTGGGTGAGGACTACTACGTCAGCGCCAGAGGCCCCATCGCCACATCACTAGATGGACTCACATGGACAGCAACCCAACTCGGCGTCAACCAGCATACCAATGGTGGGGTCTGGGATGGATCCCAATTTCTCATCGCAGGTCAAGACTATGACTTCACTGGCACTCCCGGTTGGCGGGGTTGCGTCTTCACTTCCCCCACCGCCAACGCTGGCACGTGGACGAGAAGAATTTACTCAGGATCCACGCTGAAAGGCATCGCATTTGGAAATGCCATTTATGTGGCCGTCGGCGAAAACGGCTGTATCTGGCGCTCCATCAATAGCACCACTTGGACTCAAATCACTTCCGGCACGACGAGAACTCTAGCAAATGTCACCTATGGAAATGGGACTTTCGTCATCGTAGGCTATGCATCTGCCGGTAGCGGAGACTCGTTAGTGCTCACCTCCACCGACGGACTCACTTGGACGAATACCAGCGCTGGGACTGGTCTCGATTCATGGCAAGACTTCCGCTCCATCACATGGGCGAATGACCGTTTCCTTGCCAGTGGATGGTATGGAAAATTGCGTCACTCCACCAATCTAGGAGTTAGTTTCAGCACGACACGATCTACTACCGAAGACACCCCAGCGCTTGCCTACGGTAGCGGCGTATGGTTTGCCGCTGGACGTGATAGAAATAACGTCGATCCGCTTGTGGACATCGACATCGACCTCGTCTCCTCCGATGGCGCTAACTGGACTCCCCTCACCACCCCAAGTCTGGATGACCGGACTGCCGCCATCTTTTTCAACAACACCTTCATCACTGCGGGAAAGAATCATAGCATCCGCCAGAGTGGGACCATTTCACCGAGTGCCAATGGTTACTACACTTGGAGAGAGAACAACTTCCCGGATCACGATCCACTCTCCACCCCGCAAGCGGATCGCGATGGCGACGGCATCAGCAATCTCATCGAGTATGCGCTCGGTAGTTCCCCTCTCAGCGGCTCCGCGAACAACGGACCTGCTGCCCTACCCCAAGCACTGACCGCAGCTCCCGAAGCGCTCTTGAACGGCCGCTTGGCCCTACAAGTAAACCTACCGAATCCCGCCGCCAGCGACCTCATCCATGTCGTGGAAGCCGCGAGCTCCCCCGCTGGCACATGGACCCCACTTGCCACCAAAGTCGGAACCGGAGCCTGGACTTGGAACCCCGGCGGCACCTCACGAATCATCCTTGGCACTCCGGCCAGCGGGCGGATCGTCGTGAAAGTCGGCGATTCTGTGGCGATCAGTGCTGGCAGTCGCCGTTTTCTCCGCCTGAAAACCTATCCGAATCAGTAACCTTCTGCCACCGGGCACCTGCCAATTTCTTGACACTCATCCACTGGGAAAACACGCTCACTACTATGGCAAATGATTCCTCCTACTACGCTGGCCTCGACATCGGCGGCACCACGGTCAAAGCCGTTTTGGTCAACCATCTTGCCGAACAAGTCGGCCCCCTCACCGAAGTCCGCAGCAATGTAAAGAGCGGCTATGAGGCCACATTCGCCCAGCTCGATCTCGCGCTCGACCAACTCGCGATTGGCGCGGGAATCGAGCGCAGCGCCATCGCCGGCATCGGCCTGGACGTCCCGGCACCTAGCAGCAATGGAGTCATCTGGGGCAAGGCCAATCTCGGCGACGACTGGGTGGGCACCGACATCCGGGGAAAACTTTCCGCCCGCACCGGCATCCCCGTTTTCATGACCAATGACGGCAATGCCGCAGCCCTTGGCGAATACGCGCTCCGCCATAAACACCTCGGCAGCCTCATGCTAGTCGCACCCGGTACCGGTCTCGGCGCAGGTCTCGTCCTTCCCGGCGGCCGCAGCTATGAGGGGACTAACGGACTCGCTCTAGAGACAGGCCACATCAGCGTGCCTTTCCGGGAAGATGATGGCGAACTCCCGGCTTGTTCATGCGGCCTCAAGGGCTGCGCGGAAGCATGGGTCTCGCTGATGGCTCTCCGCCGCCGCTTGCGGTTAGAGTTGGCCAAGCCGGAGTGGGCAAGCCATCCACTCAACCAAGACGACGCGCCAGTGGAGGAAAAAGCCTTCAAACTCCGGGATTTCGCTGAAAACGGCGATGCGCTATCCCTCCAACTTTTCAAACAACAAGGATTCATCCTCGGCTACGCCATTGCCGATATGGTCCGCACCCTCGACCCCGGCCTCGTCGTCATCGGCGGTGGCCTAGCAGAAACCAATTTCCGCGATCAGTTCATGGAGTGGATCCTCGAAGGATTTACCGAACGCGCATGGCCAGTCTATCGTCACAGCCCTTTGGACGCGAGCAAGGTGACCACTCAGTTCGAGTGGGCCATCGGTGGCGACGCCGCAGCCGCCATCGGCATGGCTTACACCGCGCACGAGCTGGCTCAATAGTCGGAGAAAGCACTTGTCGCTCATGTGGCAGGCTTGATCGACTGGACAGTTGCCGTGTAGCAAAAATCTACAGAGTGTTCAATCATTACTGCTCGCTCAACTTTGAGTCACAACTCATTAACTAAATATGGCTCCGGCGCTAGGGATCGAACCTAGGACCTAGTGATTAACAGTCACCCGCTCTGCCGCTGAGCTACGCCGGATTTACGTCCTTGTGGACGCGGGCGGACGATGGGATTCCCCGGTGTCTTGTGGCAAGGGAAAAATACTCAGGAATCAGAAAACATGACGGTGCGCCTTCAAGCACAATGGATTCACTGGACTTCCAAACCCGGTTCACCGTTTTTAGCCACCCAGGTAGCTCATTTCTGCCTTTGGCTGCTCGACCCGCCCACGCTCGTCGGAGTAACGATCTGTCCGGGTCTGCCAAATCGAACGAACGCTTGCGGTTAAAATGGCCAACTCTTGTCCTCCTCTCAAGAGTCCACGCAGATCGTGCCCGTCTGCGGCGAAGAGACAGGTGAATATCTTGCCGTCCGCCGAAAGTCGGAGGCGCTGACAATCGCTGCAAAAGGGCTTGGTCACCGAACGGATGAGTCCGATTTCCCCGCCGCCGTCCTGATGACTCCAGTACCCCGCCACTTCTCCGCGATACGCTGGAACCCGTGGCACTAAAGGGAACTCAGTTGCTAGAATCGATAGAATTTCATCACCCGACACGACTTCCGCAAGCTTCCAGCCGTTCGTCTCACCCACATCCATGTATTCGATATAGCGCAGATCCACACCCGCGCTCTTCGCCCACCGAGCAAGGGGCAAGACTTCTCCCTCATTCACTCCTCGTTGGATCACAGCATTCACCTTCACTGGCAACCCGAAGGCCTGCGCGGAGCTGATTCCAGCGAGCACGCGCTCCACCTTCGTTCCAACTCCATTCATTTTTGCAAAAATCACAGGATCCAAGGCGTCGAGACTCACGGTCACTCGTTTGAGTCCTGCCAAGGCCAATGCTGCCGCATGATGAGCTAACAAAACCCCGTTGGTGGTGATTGCGATGTCTTGCACTCCATCCATCGCCGCTAACATCGAGACCAGTTTGTCTAACCCACGCCGTAGTAAAGGCTCGCCGCCAGTGAGCCGGATTTTTCCAATGCCCAGCGGAACAAGAGCACCGACGAGGCTCACGATTTCCTCAAATGTCAGCAGATCTTCCCGCGGCATGAATGCATAGCCCGGGCCGAAGACTTCCACTGGCATGCAATACCGACAGCGAAAATTGCAACGATCTGTCACTGAGATCCGCAAATCGCGAAGCCCGCGCCCCAAGAGATCCATCGGTACATCCATCAGTGGAAACATGAACGATCCTCCACCTACCGAAATCCGTCACTGAGACTGGCCCAGTGCCGGATTTGGGAAGAACAGGCAGGAATGCCTGTATCACATTTTTTGATCAATGTTCGCGACAGAATTGCTCGAAGCGGGTCAGCCCTTCGTTGAGGATATCCAGCGTGGTGCAGTAGCTGAGGCGGATGCCCTCGTCGTAACCGAAGGCGATGCCGGGCACGGCAGCCACTTTGTAGCGGGAGAGAAGCTTGTCGCAGAGATTCATCGATTTCAGGCCCATTTTACTGGTATTCACGAAGAAGTAAAACGCGCCCATGGGCTCGACGACGCGGATGTTGTTGATCACCTTGAGACGGGCGAACATGAACTGGCGCTTGACGTCGTATTCTCCACGGAGGTCTTCGATGAACGATTGGTCGCCTTCAAGCGCAGCAAGTGCGCCGTATTGCGAAAATGAATTGGCGTTAGAAGTCGTGTGATTCTGGATTTTTTCGATCGCGTCGGCCAAGGCTTTTGGAGCAGCGGTGTAGCCGAGACGCCAACCAGTCATCGAGTAGGCTTTAGAAAAGCCGTTCACGGTGATGGTGAGGTCGTAGAGCTCCTGACTGAGCGAGGCGATGGAGACATGCTTGGCTTCGCCATAGACGAGCTTTTCGTAGATCTCATCGGAGAGGATGACGATGTCTTCCCCGAGGGCAATTTCCCCGAGGGCGAGGAGCTCGGCTGCGGTGTAAATGGCTCCGGTTGGGTTACCGGGAGTGTTGATGATGACCATCTTCGTCGCCGGGGTCATGGCTTCCTCGAATTGCTCGGGAGTCATTTTCCAACCCGTCGATTCCTTGGTCTCCACGATGACGGGGACGCCACCGGCGAGACGGACCATTTCCGGGTAGGACACCCAGAATGGAGCGGGAATGATCACTTCGTCGCCTTCTTCGATGACGGCGAGAATCGCATTGTAGCAGGCCATCTTCGCTCCGCCCGTGACGCAGATCTGGCTGGCAGGGTAGTCGAGATTATTGTCGACCTTGAATTTATTAGAGAGCGCGGCGCGCAGCTCAGGGATTCCGCCTGCTGGCGTGTATTTGGTTTTCCCGGCTTGAAGCGCTTCGATGGCCGCGTCCTTGATGAACTGCGGGGTGTCGACTTCCGGCTCACCACCAGCGAGCGCGTAAACTTCTTCACCCTTGGCAATCATCGCCTTAGCCTGTGCGGTGACGGCGAGCGTGAGAGACGGGGAAACCTTGGCAATACGGGATGAAATGCTTTCCATGGGAATGTGCGATTGAGGATTGGTCCGCCAAACTGGGCGGAGCAACAGAGTTTGCGCAGCCCCAGGATGGGCAGGCGGCTTTTCTGAGGCCTCGCCGAAAGGCTGGCAAGCGAAATGGTGCGAAAGTCACCACTGTCGCACCATGCCATGAGTTGCGTCCACCACCGCGCCCTCGAGCAATCCACTGGAGGCTGAATCGCGAAACTGCGAGCCGATCAATCGATGATTTTCCGCATAGGAATCATGTTTGAATACTCGAAGCCGTGTTTTTTGAAAAACTCTTGCGACTCAGCGCTGATGCGGTCGGTGAGCAGAGTGATCCGCTTGAATTGCTTTTTCTCGGCAAACTCTGCCACGTAATCGACCAGCATCGTGCCATAGCCTTGCCCGCGATGGGCCGGGTGAATCACCACATCTTCCATCAGAATCACAAATCCGCCGCAGGCCGTGGAAATGGTGAACAGCAAGTTTACCATCCCGAAAATTTGATCCTGATTGCGCACCACGAAGATCCGCCCGCGGCTCGGCTGTTCAAGGATCAATTGCAGCCCCCGCTCCTGCACCGAGCGATCCGCCGAGAAGTCTCCTGATGCGTCCAAAAGATTCATCACCAACTCCGTCAGCGCCAGTAAATCCTCGATCGTGGCAGGCTCCACGCGCGGACGATCCTCTTTCAAAACTTGGGTCTTCGTATCAGAGCTCGTGATCACAAATGCGAGCTTGCCACAATTTTTGAATCGGAAAATGAAATTCTCTAAACCTCTCAGATTTCATTTTCCTGCAACTTCGAATCCAACAAATCCGGACGGCTTTCCCGCGTCCTCGCCAAGGATTGGGCGTCTTTCCAGGCCGAGATTTTCCCGTGATGCCCGGAAATCAAGACCTCGGGCACCACCATTCCGCGGAATTCAATCGGCCGAGTGTAGGCGGGGGCTTCCAAGCGGTTCGGATCGGAAAACGACTCATCCACCGGTGAGCGCTCGTCGCCCAGCGCCCCAGGTAGCAACCGGATCACCGCGTCACAGAGAACCGCTGCCGCCAGCGCCCCATTGGTGAGAATGTAGTCACCGATCGAAATTTCCTCGTCCACCAACGCCTCGATCACCCGGTGGTCCACGCCCTCGTAGTGTCC
>JANPAU010000293.1:0-7235 GCA_031430055.1 Akkermansiaceae bacterium
CGGTCGCCTCATCATGACCTGGCGTGGCAAAACCATCGTCAATCTCTCCCGCGCCTTCCTCGACACCAACGGCGTCCAACAAACCGCGAAGGTCCATGTGGCGGCGATTTCCAGCCGCCAAGCCCTCTTTTCTTCCACTACTCACTGCCCACTGATCACTGATCACTTGTCCTCCCTTAACACCTGCTCCCAAAAAGGTCTCGGTGAAATCTTCGACGGCTCTGTCGGCGCGGGTACGGTACTCTGGCCTTTCGGCGGGGACCGGCAACTCACGCCTTCGGACGCGATGGTCGCCAAGCTCCCGTTGCTAGAAGGCGACACTGACGTTTGCACCTACATGAGCTGGGGCTTCAATCCTAACATCTCAGAATGGTCGCCCGTCCACGGTGCGCTTTACGCCGTCACCGAATCCGTCTGCAAAGCCGTCGCCGCCGGCGCACAACTCTCCGACATCCGCCTCACGCTCCAGGAATATTTTCCAAAACTCGGCACCGACGCCACCCGCTGGGGTCTGCCCTTTGCCGCGCTGCTCGGAGCCTATCAGGCACAGCACTCGCTCCGCCTCGCCGCCATCGGTGGCAAGGACTCGATGTCCGGCTCCTTCAACGAGCTCGACGTCCCACCGACGCTCGTTTCCTTCGCCCTAGCGCCCGGAAAAGCCAGCCTTGCACTCTCGCCCGAGTTCAAAAAAGCAGGCTCCACCATCTCCTTCATCCAAGTCTCTCGCGATGCGGATCAACTCCCGGACTTCACTGAGCTGAGGCAAATCGCCGCCGCGCTGCATGAGCTGAACGTGGAGGGAAGAATCCTATCACTCCATCACATCGGCCAAGCAGGAGTCGGTGCCGCCCTCGCGAAAATGGCTTTTGGCAACCACATCGGCGCGGAAATCAACACCGCTCTCGACCTCACCAACGAGCGTTATTTCGCCTTCCTCATCGAGCACGCCGAACCACTTCCGCTAGAATTCAACTCGGTCGAACTCGGCCACACCACCGCAGTCGGGACACTCGTCTTCAACAGCGAAGCCCACAGCCTCAGCGAACTCCAAGACGCCTGGACCGGCACTCTTGAACCGATCTATCCCACGAAGCCGGAAGAGATCGGAGATCAGAGATCGGAGATTGTCGATGCTCCGCTCTTCTCTATCAGTCCAAAATCCAAAATCAACAATCATCAATCGTCAATCCGACCCAAGGTTTTGATCCCCAGTTTCCCAGGCACTAACAGCGAGTATGATTCCGCCAAGGCCTTCCGCGAGGCTGGTGCCGATGCTGAGATTCTGGTTTTCAGAAACCTCTCCGCCAGACACATCGAAGAATCCCTAATTGCGCTCGCCGCACAAATTCGCCAGTCACAAATCCTGATGCTCCCCGGCGGTTTTAGCGCAGGTGATGAGCCGGATGGTTCTGCAAAATTCATCGCCACGATCATTCGCAGTCCGCGCGTGGCAGATGCCATCATGGATTTGTTGAAAAATCGCGATGGCCTGATCCTTGGCATTTGCAACGGTTTCCAAGCCCTCGTCAAAACCGGTCTCGTGCCCTATGGCGAAATCCGCGACGCCGCTGCCGAAGCGCCGACACTCGTTCATAATTCGATCGGTCGCCACATTTCCTGCTACGCTCGCACTCGGATTGTCAGCAGGCTTTCACCATGGCTGACTAACAGTGAAGTCGGTGACATCCACCGCTTGCCGCTTTCGCATGGCGAAGGAAAATTCTACGCCTCCGCGCAAGTCATCGCCGCCCTCACCGTCAACGGCCAAATCGCCACACGGTATTGTGATGCCGACGGCGTGCCCAGCATGGACATCGGCATCAACCCGAACGGCTCGTTCGCCGCCATCGAAGGAATCACCAGCCCCTGCGGCCGGGTCTTCGGTAAAATGGCCCACACCGAGCGGGCTGGTAACTATGTCGCCAAAAATATCCCCGGCCAAAAACACCAGCCGATTTTCGAAGCCGGGGTCCGATATTTTGTCTGATCCAAGGAATGAATCTGGCTCTCTCTCGATTGCTCACAACGAACACATTGGCAGCCGGGTTGCCCAAAAACCTCTTGGGAAACAAACTTCAACCGGTGTTCTTAGCTGTAATTCGATTCTGTAAATGAGTAGTTATTTGCTCAAAATAAACATTTAATGCACTATTTGAGTGAATTATTGCTCATTGAAATTATAAAACTTGAACTTAGAGTAGAAATTTGCTCAATTAAGCGCGTAATCCACTTTTTCGAGCAAATTTTTACTCACATGATTGAATTCCTGTCCAACCCACAAATCGAGAAAGAGCTTGGCAAGCGCCTGAAAGATCACCGGCTTGACCAGAACTTGACTCAGAAACAAGTCGCGTTTCGCAGCGGGTTATCGCGTCGCACGATCACGGCCATCGAAAATGGAGAGGGCTCTACTCTGACCACCCTTATTACGCTACTCCGGGCCTTGCATGCCTTGGACACCTTAGAAAGCTTTCTGCCGGACCCGGGCATCAGCCCCATCGCCATGACTTCGATGCTTCAGGATGCGCCACGCAAGTATGCTTCCAAGCCGCGCAAAACACCTCCCGCCACCCCTTGGAAATGGGGAGATGAAAAATGACCTCCGCCACCATCGAGCTTTACGACACTGCCATCGGCGCGGTGACTTGGGATCTGGAGCGAGAGCTGGGAGTCTTCGAGTATGATCCGAACTTCCTCGGCAGTGAAATCGAAATCTCGCCGGTCATGCTACCACTTGGCGCAGGCCGCTTTTCATTTCCCAACCTACCGCGGGAGACCTTCAAAGGACTACCCGGCCTACTCGCGGATTCCCTACCTGATAAATTCGGTAATCTACTCATCGACCAATGGCTCGCTCATCAAGGACGCCGCCCCGAGTCCTTCGACCCAGTCGAACGTCTGTGCTACCTCGGCACTCGGGCAATGGGAGCCTTGGAATTTCGCCCCACTCTGCTGCCAGATTTTTCACCGGAAACCTTGCACTTGGAAGCACTCGTCCAACTCGCCAACGACGCACTCGCCTCGCGCGAAAGCCTGCACGCCAACTTCTCCCAGCCGCCGGAAGCTCTTGCTGCGATCCTGCGTGTAGGCACCTCGGCGGGTGGCGCACGCGCGAAGGCGGTGATCGCGTGGAATCCGAAAACCGGGGAAATTCGTTCGGGACAAGTCCAGACTTCCCAAGGGTTCGAGCCGTGGTTGTTGAAATTCGATGGCGTGTCCGCAAACCGCGACAAGGAGTTCAACGATCCACTCGGCTATGGTCGCATCGAATACGCCTATCATTTGATGGCCCGCGCTGCGGGGATCACGATGAGCGATTGCCGCCTACTCGAAGAAAATGGTCGCGCCCATTTCATGACCCGCCGCTTCGACCGGGGGCCGAGCGGGGAAAAATTTCACATGCAGAGTTTGTGTGCCATGGGTCACTTCGATTTCAATCAAGCGGGTGCATATTCGTATGAGCAGGCGTTCCAAATTGCCCGTCACCTCAAGCTCCCCCAGGCGGATCTCACTGAACTCTATCGCCGTGCTCTGTTCAATATCATGGCGCGAAATCAAGATGACCACACCAAGAACATCGCCTTTCTCATGGATCGTCGTGGCGGCTGGCGGCTAGCTCCGGCCTACGATCTAATTTACGCCTACAACCCAAGCGGTGCCTGGACCCACCGCCACCAGATGACCCTCGCGGGAAAGCGGGAGAACTTCACCGTCGGGGATTTCCTCACCGCCGCCCGCTCCGCGGATCTCAAGCCCACGCGGGCAAAAGCCATTTTCACCCAAGTTCACACTGCCATCGTCAGCTGGCAAGCCCACGCAGAATCCGCTTTCGTGTCCGCCGAGTGGCGCGATGAAATCCAAAAAAATCTCCGCTTAAATCTAGGATTCTGAATTCACTCCCCCAAGTCTGTCGGAGTGTAATAAATAAATTTCGTGATGGCACAAATTTTGCTTCGCTTTTTAAGCTGAAATTCTAATCTAGCAACGGTAATGAACTTGCCGACAATGGCAGACGTATTCCTCCATCAATCGCTTTCTCAGCAGCAGACTCTTGCACCCCAAATGCGAAAGAGCTTGGAGATTTTGCAAGCGAGCACTCTGGAGCTTTCCCAATTGGTGCAGCAAGCGCTCGAGCTCAACCCGGTTCTCGAAGACATCACGGAAAACATTTCCCTCGACGACGATGGTTCTGATGCCGATGAGGCGGACTCCCTCGACTACATGAATCAGACTGACGACGATTGGCGCGACCGTGCGATTCTCGAAGGTAAAAGCTCGCCCTGGACCAGTGAAGACGAAGAGCGGCGTCAGCGGATTTACGACTCCATTGTTGCACCTGAGACGCTCCAACAGCACTTACAGCATCAACTCGATCTCTCGATGGTTGATCCTGAAGTCCGTGATGCCGCACAAGCGATTTTAGGAAATCTCGACGACCGCGGATTCCTCGACTTGCCTGCTAAAACACTGGGAATTCGCATGGGCCTCAAGGCCAAAGACGTCGATACGGCGCTTAGACTCGTCCAGTCCTTTGATCCAGCCGGCATCGGAGCATCCGGGATTCCTGAGGCCCTTCTACTGCAGTTAGAGCGTGCAACGGGTAGGGAAACCATCGAATACAAAATTGTCCGAGACCACCTCGAAGATCTCGCCCGCAAGCGTCACCCGCAAATCGCCCGGGCGCTCGGCACGAATGTCGAGCGCATCGCGGAAGCTGCATCACGGATCGGCCGCCTGACTCCCAACCCCGGTGGCGAGTTCGACCCTACCGGAAATCCTTATATTCTACCAGATGTCGTGATCGAGCGCGACGATGATGGGCGCTGGTATGCACGACTCACCGGCGAGCATCTCCCTAATCTCCGGATCAATGATTTCTACAAAGACATGATCGGGAAAAACGGCACCGACGCCAAGGCCCGCCAGTTTCTTCGCGACCAAATCCGTGACGGTCGTAGTCTGATTCATGCCATTTCACTCCGCCAGGAAACCATCCTGGCGATCGCCCACAAGCTTATTGAACACCAACCCTTGTTTCTATCAAAAGGTCATCGCCACCTACGTCCTTTGACGATGAATGACGTTGCGGATGAACTCAGTTTACACGCAACAACCATTTCCAGAGCCGTCGCCGGGAAGTATGTATTCACGCCGCATGGCCTTATGGAAATGCGGGCATTTTTTGCAACCGGCTATCAGACCAGCGACGGCGCGGAGGTCTCAAACGCAGGCGTCCGCGAAGCCATCCAGCAATTAGTAAGCGCCGAAAACCGCGCCAAACCACTTTCCGATGAGTTTCTCATGAAGGCTCTCGACAAGCAGGGCATCAAAGTGGCCCGCCGCACGGTCGCAAAGTACCGCGAACAACTGAACATCTTGCCCTCGCACCTGAGGAAGACCTTCTGATTCGAACAAGCGTGATGCCAGTGTCACTCTGGCTTGCAGAAACGATAGTGTGAGACGATCCACTCGTCGCCATTGCGGTAGCCCCAAAGCTCTGCACAAGCCATAAAGAACACCCGCCAATAAACCCACCAACGAGTCTGCTGATCTTGGCCGTAGGTTTCGCCAATCAATGGCAAGAGTTCGTCGCGGGAAGCGTCCATTCGTTCCAGCCATGCCTCCGAAGTTTTCTGATAGTGACTCCCGCTGACATGCCAATGGTCTTGAATTTTGAGATCTCCCTGGAAGTAAAGTAGAAGGTCATCCGACGGCATCTGCCCGCCCGTAAAAAAGTAACGTGCCATCCAGTCATCCTCACCTTCCGCCTCGTAGTGATAGGCATACTCACGGTGGGTGAAAATATGCACAAACAAAGCACCACCTGGTTTCAGCCAGCAGGAAATCCGCTGCATGAGCATTTCGTAGTTCTTCATGTGTTCAAACATTTCCACCGAAACTACCCGATCAAAAACCGCTTCGCCCTCACCTTCGTAATGGATCATGTTCGCAGTTCTCACCTCGACGTTTGTCAAATTTCTCGCAACTAACTGAGACTCGATGTGAATCTTCTGCGTTCGTGAATTTGAAACCGCTGTGATTCGGGAGTTCGGATAGTGCGCCGCCATCCACAGCGTGAGAGAACCCCAACCGCAACCCAATTCGAGAATCCGCTGACCGTCTTTCAAATCAGCACGTTCGCAGGTGATTCCAAGCATTCTAGCCTCTGAAGTCTCGATATCGAACACTCCATCGTCCCAATAGCCTGAACTATACTTCATGTGCTTTCCTAACACCCGTTCGAAAAAGCGGGTGGGGAGCTCATAGTGCTGCTCATTCGCTTCGTCCGTCGCTATTGCAATCGGGCTATGGCACAGCTCACTTACGTGCTGCATCACTTTCGCCTGACGTTGTTCGCAATCGAGCCTATTAAATGGGGCCAAAGTTCCCGCCAGGCGGTGTCGAATTCCGATGCGGATCAAGGCATCCGGGATAATGCCTTTTGCCAGTAAGTCGTTGGTATGAATCATGGTTATTATAGTTGATCTAATGAGTTCGTCTGGGTGGCCACGGAATAAACGGGCTGGTTGTTTTCTGATAGTTTCGGTAGGCATCTCCCTTGCGCAAGACCGCCGCAGCTTCGGTGGGAGGAATTCCAGTGACTCGGAGTAACAGAAAAATGATCACCGCTGGTGCGTGGATCATGGTCCAGCCCCACTCTGAGCCACAGGCATAAAGATAAAGACCGATCCAGATCACCGCTTCAAAAAAGTAATTGGGATGTCTGGAGAAACGCCACAATCCAGTCTGACAAACGGCTTTCGAATCGTGGTTCATTTTCTTAAACTGCGACATTTGAGAATCCGCCAGCCCTTCGCCAAGAATCCCAATCAAGGCAACTGCCAAACCAGCGGACTCCCAGCCACTCCATGATTCATCTGAATCCACCGCGATCAGCAGAAACGGCAATGCCAACAGAATCACGGAAACGCCCTGTCCTTGAAAGAACCAAAAAAACGCGGAAGACACTCGACCCGCCCAAATCTCGCGCAATTTCATGTAGCGGGCATCTTCCTCCGGATGGAACCTGCGGATTCTGCGCTGCAGGTGCCAGCCCAGTCGCACACTCCACAGTGCCAGCAAGCTCCCGGCTACCCAGTGCTTCATGCTTCCGCCACCCAGAGCCAAGAGCCAAGCACAACCGGTGAGCCCGATGCCGAATGCCCACACCGCATCGACCAGCGAGTAGTTCTGGCACTTTCTCGCCCATAGCCAAGCAACGAGAAACAGCACCG
>JANPAU010000294.1:0-2214 GCA_031430055.1 Akkermansiaceae bacterium
CGCCGTCACCACCGATCTGCTCAATGTCCTCACCCACTCGGATACCTACGGAGCGCTCAATTGGTATGTGAATGGCACCCTGCTCGATGCCGAGTTCACCGACGGTCCGAATGACGGCAAGACCCCTCAATACGCCCCAGACTACCTCATCCGCACCGGTCTCAATTACAACTACAAAGACAAACTCGAAATCAGCTTTGGAGGCACTTTCCAAGACGATTGTTATGGCGATGACAACAACACCCAAAACTTCGCGATCCCCTCATTCATCGTCTGGGATCTCACCGCAGAATGGAAGATCCACAAACACGTCTCCCTGCTCGCTGGCATCAACAACCTCTTCGACGAGAGTTACTATTCCCGAGTCGTCGCCAACGGCGTCGATCCTGCGGATGGCCGGAACTTCTACGTTGGAGCCTCCTTCAAGTTCTGATTTCCCCACAAAGCCCGCAGCACCATCTGCGGGCTTTCCTTTTCTCCGGCTTGCTGTTTGTTTCCCCAGCCCAAGCGCTTATGAATGCCCTCTTCCACGCGATCAACATCGGAACTCTCGCCACTTGGCTGAGTGTCACCGGATTTGGCACCGTGGCTGGAGTTTTCAATCATCGACAGCTTGCCGTCGCTAAGCTGACCCTGCTCGATGCTCTCCCGGTTTATCAAGAGATCATCCTAGGCGATGAGGCTCCTCCCGAGGAATCCCCACAGGAAAATAGCGATTTCTCAGCGTCAAATCTCTCCGCCCCGCCCGAACTCCCATCTCTCACGGAGTTCGAACCACTCCCGGAAATTCCAGACCTTCCCGCACCAAAACCTGCGGAGTCCTCTGCCCCTGCCCCAACGGTTTTGAAGCCCTCACCGCGCCCCGCCGTCACCGCCAAGCCGAAAGTGAATCCAACGGGTTCCCGCTCAGGCACCGGCGCAATCAAAGCCACCGCCCCAAGCCGCGGAAGCGGAGGCAGCGGTATGTCCGCCTCGGCCCGCCTCGCGGCCGGGCGAATGACCCCACCATCGTATCCACCCTTCTCTCGCCGCAACGGGCAGACGGGGACTGTGCTCGTCGAGTTCACCGTGGATGCCAGTGGCCGCGTCATTTCCGCTTATGCGAAATCATCTTCGAAGTGGCCACTGCTCGACAACGAAGCCGTGAAAACCGTCCGAAGTTGGAAATTCCCCGCAGGCGGTGTGATGAAACTCCAGCGCCCCATCGTTTTCAGACTCAACTAACACCACTGTGCTTTCTAATATCATTGTCGAAACGTTCATCGAAGGCGGCTGGGTCATGTGGCCCATCCTCGGCACCTTTTTCCTCGCCCTTTGCGTGGTGCTCGACCGGGCCGTTTGGTGGCTACGCTATCAGGCAACCTTGCAATCCAGTGTTCAAGAACAAGCCCGCGTCGCTATCGGCACTGGTGACTTCACCACCGCCTGGAAGCTTGGGGAATCCACCACCGAGCCGTTTCTCCAAAATCTCAAAGAAGGCATGACTCACGCCCACACCTCGATGCTCGCCGCGATGCAGCTTCATGCCACCCGGCTCATCGAGAAATCAGAAGCCCGCATGTGGGTGCTTAATACCCTCATCACCCTCGCTCCATTGTTAGGACTCTTCGGCACCGTCGTCGGCATCATGGGATCATTCTCGTTCATCGGCGATGAGCAACTCGCCGCCAGCAAGGTCTCCGGCGGCATCGGCGAGGCCCTCATCGCCACCGCCTGCGGCATCGCCATCGCGATTCTTTGCCTGCTGCCTTACAATTTTTTCCGCAAACGCGTCTCCGTCCTCCGAGCTTCCATGGAGCGCTGGATCAACCATACCGAACTGCTCGCCAAGTCCGCCAAGGAACACGGGCACGACCTCGAAGTCTTCGCTGCGAACCTCACCAAAAACTGATGCCAGTCCAACTCCATAACCCATCCGACGAGGAAGGCGACGAAGCGCGGATCGAGATCATCCCGCTCATCGACATCATGTTTTTCCTGCTAGCAGCCTTCATGCTTGTGAGTCTCAGCATGACGCAGCTCCACCGCGTCCCGATCGCTCTGCCAGATGCTTCCACCGGTATCCCCGAGTCCAAGACCCCGCCCTTTCAAATCGCGGTCGATGCCAATGGCGTCACCACCTGGGACAGTAAAATCGTCACCCTATCCGAAATTACCGCCCGCCTCAAAGCCGAAGCCAAGCCGGACGAGACTCGCGTCCTCATCGCCGCCGAT
>JANPAU010000295.1:0-3830 GCA_031430055.1 Akkermansiaceae bacterium
TTCCACCACTGCACGCTCCTGCACCGAGGTGCCGCCGCTGTAGCTGGAGATCACGCGCTTGCCGCTGCCAATTGGAGAACTCCCCGCATGGACAGACGACGCCTTAGTCGGGAGAATTCCAATCAGCAGGAAAATCCAAAAACTCAGGAAAAATAATGACGGACGGCGCAAACCAAGTAATAAAATGAAAACCGACACTTGCTGTGAAGATTAAAATTTTAGGCGAATCGGTTGATTCGTAAATGCCCAAGGCTTTTCTTTCGAAGATGCGGCGGAGATATTATCGAAAAACACTTCTCCCTCACCATGCAGAACGATGATGAAGAAATCAATCTTGCGACTCCCCGCCACTTGCGTGAAATGTCCACGACATTTCACACCATTCCCCATCCGCCTTGAAATCCCGGTTTGTAAAAGTGGACCCTCGATCCATGCGAACTCTGCGAATACCACACTCCACAGTTTTTAGTTGGCGTGCCTACCTGTTCCATTCACGTTTTGCGTAGTTCTATTTAATTTCTATGACCATTATCCTCGGCTGCATCTTTGGCTTCATCATCTGGTTTCTCATGCGATATCTGGTCTCCGGAATTTACACGGTGGATCAAAACGAACGTGCGGTGAAAACGATTTTCGGCCGCGCCGAGCGAATCCAAGATCTCACCACCCTCGAAGATCCGATTTCGGACATGCTCAGCGAGGATCAAAAAATGCGCTACTCCTACCCGCAAGTGCGCGTCATCATGCCCGGCGGACCTTATTTCAAATGGCCGTGGGAGAAAATCCACAAAATCTCCATCGCCACCGAGACGGTGAACATGGCTTGGGACCCCGAAGATGGCGCGGCCAACTATAACGGCACCATGCTCGACGCCGTCACCAAGGACCAACTCAACACCGGACTCACGGGCCAAATCCGCTACCGCGTCGCGGAGCGCAATCTCTACGCTTTTCTCTTCGGTATCAAAAACCCCTTCTGCCACATCATGGGCTACTTCGTCTCGGTCCTCCGCGAGCGCATTGCCAACTTCGAGGCTCCCACTGCGCCTCACGAAGACGGCACGCCCAACACCGCTGCCGTCATCGGAATTTCAATCAATGACCTCCGCAAGAACCTGCGCGATCTCAACGAGCACATGGACCGCGAATGCACTTCCTCCGCCGCCCGCTACGGCATGGTGCTCGATGCCACGCTCATCACGAGTATCGATCCACCACCGGAAGTCGAGTCCGCGCTCGCCGCCATTAACACCGCCTACAATCAAGTCTCCTCGGACATCAGCCTCGCGCAGGCCTCCGCCGACCAGACAATCGTGCAATCCAGACGGGCCGTGGAAATCGAAACCCTGCGCGCGCTCGCTGAGGTCGAGCCGCTCACCCGCCTTGCCGCGCAATTGACCCATCTCAAAAGCCGTGGCAGCGAATCACTGCGCGCCTACGTCCGTAACGTCCGTCTCGCCCTGTTTGAAAAGGCTCAACAAGTATTCGTGGAATCCAACAAATGAACTTCCTCATCGCCGCCGCTATTACGTTTTTCGCCTGTGCCATCGGGGTCCCCATCGTCTTTGGGCTCGCGAGGATGTTAGGAATCTACGCGATTGTCCATGAACGCCAATGCAACGTCTATGTGCTCTTCGGCAAGGTGCTTGCCACCATCGACGAGCCCGGCTTACACATCCTCCCCTTTAAGTTAGGCCCTGCTGCGTTCATTGTGAACTGGCTCGGAAAATGCCACGTCCTCGATATGCGGCTCGACCAGGAATACCTCCGCAGTCAGCCGGTCAACTCCGAAGAAGGCGCACCCATGGGCATCGGCATCTGGCATGAAATGTTCATCAGTGATCCCGTCGCCTACCTCTTTAAAAACAGCGATCCTCGTGGCTCTCTATCCGCGAACGTCAGCAACTCGACCGTCCGCTGTCTCAGCAATATGCCGCTCGCTACCATGATGGTGAACCGCCACGCCATGAGTGACAATGTCCGCAACGAGGTTTCTCCCAAGTCTCACGAATGGGGTTACAAGCTGGGTTCGATCTACATTCGGAAAGTACACTTCCGCGACGTCGGCATGATTCGTCAAATCGAGAGCAAGGTCGTCAACCGCCTGCGCCAAGTGACTTCAGCCATTCGCCAAGACGGTGCCAACCAGGTGAGCATCATCACCAGCACTGCCGAGCGCGAGGCCGCTATCGAATTTGCCAAGGCCGCCGCCATCCGCCCGCAAATCGTCGGCGAGGCACTTGAGCAAATTTCTCAAGACCAGGAAGTCTCCGAAGCCATGTTCGAGATTTTGGAAACTCAGAAGGTCATCGGCAGTGGCGCAAGGCTCACCGTGCTGCCGCGTGGCGGAGAATTGTTAGCTCAACTCATCGCAGGCCAGCCAGAGCCATCTGCACCCGGCAAGAAGCCGCCGGCACTGAGCTGATGGCTCATTCCGACTCGAGAATGATGTTTCCGTAGGGCGTCGCGTCGCCCGTGCGAATCAGGCCGATGGCATGGGGCACTCGCTTCTTGAAATCGATATGTGCCTCACGAGTCAGCGGTATTTTTCCGAAGGATTTTGCAAAACGCTCGACGATTTCTGCTGGGTTGGAAGCCACAAATTCTTCCGCTTGCCAAATCCGCCCGATCTTGAAAACAGGCGTCAGCAAGTCGAGCACATCGAGCACCGTGGGAATCCCCTGTGTCAGCGAGATATCGACCGTCTCGATTTCCGGCCAGTAGGGAAACGCCCAATCCGAAATCACCAAGGTGTTCGTGTGGCGGATGCGGGCGAGTAAATCGAGGAGGTGGGGATTGAGAATTCCGGTTTGGAGCATGGCGCGATTCTCTTGGATTAGAGAAATTCGTCAATGCGTTTTCAAGCCCGCCACTGCGGATGCATCGACTGCCGGAAACGTGACGGTGGGACACGGTGCACGGATTTGAAGACGCGTGAAAAGTGGAATGCATCTTTAAAGCCGAGTCCCTCGGCGACAGATTTCACCGAGGCATCACTTTCTAGCAAAATCCGTGAAGCATACCCCATTCGTAGACGAGTGAGGAATTGATACGGACTTTCATCGTGGAAGCGGGCGAAGAGACGACACAAGTAAGGCGCGTCCACTTCACAGGCTTTTGCGATGGCCTCCAGCGTGGTGACATCAAGGAATTTCGATTCGATGAAGTCTTTGCAGCGCGAATAGGTCGCAAAGGCCACCGTATCCACACTGACAGGGGCCGCCGCATCATCACGGCACATGAGGAGTAACTGACGGGTGATCAACGCGCAGAGCGGTGGTGCGAGCTTCGACTTGCGAATCCCACGGTCGATGAGCGTGTCAAAGGCCCGCCGAAGCGGCTCGCCCTTCGCGCAGCGTGAGATCAGTCCCGGCTGCATCTCATACTGCTCAAGAAATCCCGCAACCTCTCGACCTGTGAACCCCACGAAATATTTCCCCAACGGGTTTTCAGAAGAGGTTTCAATCCGGTGCGGCACCGAAGGCCCATACACATAGAAACTCCCCGGCACCAACTCCGCTTCCCCATCTCCCAAGCGAAGTGTCCCGGTGCCGTGACTGACAAACTCCAAGGTGAACCATGGAAAATCCTGACGGTCGATCCGGTAGTCCGCCGCACACCTTTCAAATCCACCGAAAACCACCGAGAAATTCTCGTCTGACTGCGGATCCAGAAAGAACAACCTCGAGGATTTGACCTCGTGCGAGATGAACGAAGTCGCAGCCTGATTCATTTGCATGGCTGAGACTACAGATGAAATCATCTCTCAAATCAAAACAATAATATGCATTAAATCACAGAATCAACATGCATTTGAAAGCGCAATGAAC
>JANPAU010000296.1:0-3150 GCA_031430055.1 Akkermansiaceae bacterium
CGCGCTGGAGCAATGCGAATGATGTTAGCACAATGTCGGCGTGGGGAATCGAGCGATAGTATTTTTTCCGATCCGGCCCATTGAGCACCAGCACCCGCAAGCTCGGTGTGAACCGGAGCGCCTCGGCCCGCCAGTTAGGAACGACCGAGGTCGGAGCGATCACCAAGGTCGGCAGCCCGCGCGAGTGGCCGGATTGTTTCTCGGTGAGAATGTGGGCAAGTGTCTGAAGTGTTTTCCCGAGGCCCATGTCATCCGCGAGGATTCCGTGCAGTCCGTGACGGGCGAGGAACTGCTTCCAGTGAATTCCCGCGAGCTGATAGTCGCGCAAGGTCGCCTGCAAGCCACTCGCCGTCGGCACCGGATCAATCCCGGAAAAGTCCTTCAGCTTTGCCGCTAACTCGGCAAGGTGCGGCGGCGTGTCGATTCCCAGCCCGTCGAGTCCTGCGAGCGACGCGGCATCCAGCGCGTGAAGCCGTGCCTTGTCCGGAAATTTCGGGTCAATGAGCGCCGATAGGTGGTTGAGAATCTTTCGCACCCGGCCGATGGGAAGTTTCAAAGCATCACCATCTGGCAGCGGCGCGTAAATGTGACCGTTGTCCGGGCGATCGAGTGTTTCTTCCAAAAAGTCATTCTCTAGCAGCCCAGCCAAAATCGGTAATAGATCATAGCGCTGTCCGCCGACATCGAAGCCGACGGATAGACTGAACCAGCCGCCGTCGCCGGCATCGAGTGAACTTTCCCATTTCGTCGGATCTGCCTCGTGGACGCGGTGACCGACATTGTCTGAGACAGTGATCTGCCAGCCGAGTCCTTCTAACTTACTGACCATTTCTCCACGGAACTGGTGCCAAAACGCATCCGACGGCACGCGTCCTGGATCTGGAAACCAACGGTCCGGGCCTTTGGAATGACTCGTCTCGCGAGATTTCAGATTGAGGAGAAATTTCCACGCGGAGTTGGATTGTAGCGAGGACAATCCGGTATCGCGGAGTTGTTGGGTGGCGGCATTTTCCGCTGCGGCGTCGTGCTGGAGAATCGCCGCCTGGCCGTCATGCGTGATTGAACTCACCCACTCCGGCGAGCTGCCACGCAGCGCGCTCACATGAATTCCGTAAACTACCGATGCTTCTGCAGAAATCCAGAAATCCACATTCGGTTGGCCTAACGATTGAAGGAGCAGCCGAGTTACCTTATCCACCGGCTCGCGGTTCACCCGCAGCTGGAAGTGCGGGTCCATCCTCACCCGCGGTAAATCCGGTGGCGGATCCTTCATCAGCTCCCGCGCACTCGGCAGCGCGGCCGCGACCGCTCCGGCGACTCCCCGGCCGTGTAATCTCGATGGGTCACGCTCTTTTGCCGCCTTGATGAGCAGCGCCGCCGCGTGGTGGCAAAAGCTGCCGATTTCACACGAGCAAAACGTCTCGAATTCCCACGCGTTTCCAGACTGCCAGAGATTTACCTCGGCATCCTCCTTGCCGACCATGCCGAGTAAATTCACGGAGCCTGGCGCGGTTTCTTCGATCCGCAAATCGCGCGTTTTTCCTGCTAAAGAATGCGCCGCGACGAGGATTTCGTCGTCGAAGCGATCCTTCCACCGGGAATCCCCGAGAAATGATGAAATGTCAGCGGTTTCTGGCAAGGTCCGGCGAGAGTCCAGCATCCCGGAGAGAGGTCAAGCCTGCGTGTGGAATTTGAAAACCGCAAAAATACCAGCCACGATTGATTCGTGGCTGGTATGGGTGATTTAATTCAACTTTTTGCGCAAACCAGCAATCCCGGCGAGGCTCATCCCAAGAAGTGCAAGACTTGTGCCGCCATCAGGAACTCGATTTGTCCTCGAGGTTTCGGCGTAGGTAGCTCGGAGCCCGGCTTCCTTCAGATAAGTGTCTTCGCGACCTAAGCTGTTACTGAGAAGTCTTTGGAGTTCGACGGAGTAGGTCAGCAACCCGTCAGCTTTAAGATCGTTGAAAATCGAAACATGAGTCACGGGATTAAGGGTCAAGGAATAAGTGGCATAAGTGGGAGAGGGGTGGATACCGTCGACTTCGAGGTCATCCCAAATTTTGCTACTGCCCACGGAGATGTCGACTTTCTCATCTATATCGTTAGAACTGTCATCGGCAAATTTGAACCAGACCGTGATTCCGTCGATGGCACTGTTGGCCGTGTAACCCTTGGTAAGAATGTTCCACGTTGCTGAATAGGAAAGGTCGGAGGAACTATCGGAGGCGGTGGATTCGTAGAGGAAATCCAGGGGACTTCCCGAGTCGATGTCCTCCCAAGTGAGCAGGGCGGCATTGCTGAGACTGGATAATCCAAGGAGGCCTGCGGCGACGATGGAATGCGAAAACAGACGAGTGGTATTGATGATCATGGGGGTGGGGTGTCCTCCCAAATACGGGTTAGATGTCGCGACAGATTTGTCCTGCCATCGAATCAATACCGGGAGGGAATTAATGCAATATCAGTTTGAGCGCCGAGATCAAGAAATTTTCTGAAACTTCTAGGAAATCTGCTGAAAATCAATTCTTGCCATCCAGGAAATCGAGGGGTAAAGGCATAGCGTTCATTTTGCAAAACCGCAGATGAGCGCACTTTGTCTGGTCTTTTACGCCATGGTCTCAGGAAGTGTTGAATGTGATGGCGTGCTAAGAATAGACAAAAAATGGACATCTACGTGGGCAACTTGCCCTACACCGCTACTGAAGAAGACGTTACTGGCCTCTTCGCCGCTTATGGACCTGTTGAACGGGTCAAAATCATCACCGACCGCGAGACGGGCCGATCCAAGGGATTTGCATTCGTCACGCTCGGCGACCAGAGCCAACTGAATGCTTCCATCGAAGCACTCAATGGTTACGACTATCAGGGCCGCGCGCTTCGCGTGAATGCTTCTGAGCCGAAAGAGGCCAAACCCGGCGGCTTTAGTTGAGGCGGCGGCGGCGGCGGTGGTGGTGGCTAAGGCGGCGAACGCCGTGGTGGCGGCGGCGGCGGCGGCGGTTACGGCGGTGGCGGTGGAGATCGTCGCGGCGGCGGCGGCGGCTATGGCGGCGGCGGAGATCGACGTGGCGGTGGTGGTGGCTACAAAGGCGGCGGTGGTGGCGGCGGCTACAAAGGTGGCGGCGGTGGCGACGGCTGGTAAGCCTCCCA
>JANPAU010000297.1:0-2192 GCA_031430055.1 Akkermansiaceae bacterium
CGGCATCGACCGTCCAGATTTTGATCCGGTGCTCGGCAGTGCCTGCCGGAGGGTCTATGTCAGGAAGGCGGATGCGAAAGATGTCCACGTCTTGTTTGAATTTTGCATGGTCAAAGGCTCCGTTGTTGTTCGCATCAAATATATCATTGTCTCCCCACTGGACGATCTTGAGTTCGGTTTTGGGTTCTGTTTTAAAACCAGTGTAGTCGTCTGGATCGGAAATTAAGTGCCGATATTTCTCACCAGCTTCAGCGGAGCCACCAGCCCTTTCCCCTGTTACGTAACCACGAAACTCCAGTGGGAAGTTTCCGAATAATACTTGCGATTTCCCGCTTTTTGTGAAATCTAGGGTGGCCAAACTGGCTGGCTCTTCGACTCGGTAGCTTTCGAATTTACTGGGGGGCACCACATGCCAGCCTGTGCCTTCGCTGCCTTTGCACTCGATTTGGATAATCCCTTTGGAGATCGTTTCTTGGGTGGTCGGTATCAATCCGGGTGATAGTGAGGTGGTGTCTTTTTGGTGGACCAAAAAGTAAAAGGTCTTTTGATAGGATGTCGGTGGCGTGGCATATTCGTAGTCGAATGGTGCCAAGGGATTGAAGCGGACCCAGCGCCAACGCAGGGATTTCAATCTCACATCCCACACGTGGTGTTGGATGTTAGTCGGAGAGTAGGCAATCCTGCCGAGGTGAGGATAGCTGACGTTTCCAGCGACTTGGAAGTCGCTATTCCTGAAAGAATCACGGATCATTTCTGCAACCACGACTTTTCCTAATCCAGATGCCGCCTGTAAACTGCCACTCCCTGGCCCGTGAAGAACGGGTGTATTTACATGATTTGAAGTCCATGGGATGTCCTTGAAATAGTTAGTCCAAAGTTCTTGTGGAGTGACGGTATCCGTTAACTTTTTGCGGTAGGTGTTGGTCTTGATTTCGGTGCCACTCCGGAGAATGGTATCGGGTTGTCCCGGCACATTTCTCCTGACTTTCCAAGAAGTTGATGTTGTGGTGGTGGACACCTCTTCCGTGGCGGTAATGGGCGGCACGGAGACTGAGGTTTGAGAGGAATCGAATTCGAGACGTTCGTTCGAAGGGAGCGACGGGAGCTGATGAGTGGCATACGCATCAGAAGGCGTGATGCCTTCATGATGAATTGAGAGGTAACCTTGTGGGATGCCATTTTTAACGTAACTGTTAATTTCTGACCATTTTCCGCCTTCAATGTCGGAGCAAGTGGGGGATCCGCTGATGGAGTATTCATGAGAGCTTGTGTGGGTGAGGTAGCGATGAAGGTTGTCGGTGCCAGTTAGGGCTTCGTGGCCGACGCTGTCGGTGATGAGGGATTCTTCGGTCACTTCGAATTCGATGGAATAGAGGGCACTATCCGGGGTGCCGTCTCCATCGGAGTCTTCTCCGGCGGGATTGAAGCCTAGGTTGTAAGCGGTGAAGTCATCGATCCCGTCTCCATCCGTGTCGGAAAAATAAGGACTGCTGCCAATCGTGCGCTCCTCAGCATCTGTTAGGAAGTCGCCATCTGTATCGACATCGTTCACGGCGACGCGCCAGAATCGTTTGTCACCACCGCTGACTACGAAACCATAGGTGACCTCGCTACCATTGCCGACGAACGCGCTTCCCACCTGAATCCAGCTTTCTTCCTGAAGATCGGGCGAAAACAGCAAGGTATAGTTTTTACCCAGAAGCGTCTGCCAAGTGACGGTGACTGCCTCCGGAGTGACGATGACAGGAACGCCCTCATCCTCTTCCATGACCGCAGGGATGTGGTCTATTGCCGGTTGGAGATAGCCGTTAGGCGGATTGGTGCCCAAAGGATCGGTGCCGGCGGCGGCTTCCTGTTCGTGGGTCCAGCCGTCGCCGTCGGGATCGGCTTGGGGATCGAAGTTGCTAGGGAAAAGATTGCCGGAGTTGTAGTGTTTTTCCCAGAGGTCGGAGAGGCCGTTGTTGTTGGAATCGACAATGGCGGAAGAGATTTGAGAGAAAAGGATCCAAGTGGCAGCAACAAGAATGAAGAAATAGAGTTTCACTTGGCACCTCCTTTGGCGGGGGCTGGGCGTTCGATGCGCCAGTAGTCCATGGTGATGTCTTTGGGCTGGGGTGGGTTTGCTTTGAGGTAGGCTTCGCGTTCGAGGCGGGCGCGTTCGCGGCCTTCGAAGGCAGATTTGAGGCGGGCGT
>JANPAU010000298.1:0-1736 GCA_031430055.1 Akkermansiaceae bacterium
ATCCACGAGCGCCTCGGGCTCCAGCTCGATGCTGAGCCGCTCGAAACGATTCGGTGGATTCGTGGCGGCGCCGCGCGATTTCATGGTGAATCACCACAACGAAATGGACGCGGCGTCAATGCCGGGCGTGGGATTGCATGCTTGCCGCGACGCGGACGGCTCCTAGATTCGCGCGAATGTTCACGGGCCTCGTAGAAGAAGCGGGCGAACTGCTCGCGCTTGAACGCTCCATTGACGGCGCGCGGCTGAAAGTGCGCGCACCGCTCGTGAGCGGGGACGCGCGGCTCGGAGACAGCATCGCGATCAACGGTTGCTGCCTCACGGTCGCCAATCTAGCTCCGCACGGCACCTCATTCGACCTGCTGGCCCAGACCCTGCGCGTCACCTCGCTCGGCGAACTCCGCACCGGATCCATCGTGAATTTAGAACGAGCCATGATGGTCGGCGAGCGCTTCGGCGGACATTTCGTCCAAGGCCATGTCGATGGCACCGGCCATGTCACCCGCCTCGAAGCCAGTGGCCAAGATCACATCATCGGCGTCTCCCTGCCGCCGGAAATCCACCGCCTCTGCATCGACAAGGGCTCGCTCACCCTCGACGGCATTTCCCTAACCATCGCCGAACTCACCGCCGACGGCGCAGTCTTCTGGATCACCCCACACACCTGGGAGCAAACTCACCTCCGCCGCGCGAGTCTCGGCCAAGTCATGAATCTGGAGACCGACATGCTCGCCAAGTATGTGGATAAACTGCTAGCCGGCCGCGTCCTCACGTGAGATCGGAAAAAACACTGAAGCCGCCGATGTCTCCCAGGGCGCGCATAAAAAACGAATGCCCGAGTTCTGCCTGATAGCGCGCTCCGATGATGGGATCCACCCATGCGTTGTCCTCCGACCGATTGAAAGGACCGCGCTCGAACTCAACCCAAGTTTCTTATGATGAAGCTGTAGACCTTGAGTTTGCAGGGATTGCTTTCTAAAGGCGCTACAAAGTCGTGATCAGTCCATTTTCAATTCGGATTCATTGCTGCCTCACTTCATGATGAATTTCCGGACCGGGCAGGTCTGCTTTCAATCTTATTAAGGGACATGCCTTTTATAAGATCCTTCTCGACATTCGTTTTGTTTTTTTGCAATCTGCCTGCATGAGGAAATCCAGGTGGCTGGCGAGTTGGTGTAATTCCGGGCACAAGCCGGTTTTTTACCATTGCATTTCCCGGGTCGTGGATCGGCGCTTCGTGCTGGGGGCGGAAGAAAAGGAAAAATTCCGGGCGTTGATGCGGATTTATGAGAAGTTCTCGGGGTGTAGAGTGACGTCTTACTGCTTGATGGATAACCACTTTCACCTTCTCCTAGAGGTTCCTCCACCACCATCGGACGGATTTTCGGATTCGGAGTTGCTGGCGCGGCTGACGGCGATTTACAGCGAGGCATTTGTTGCGGAGATCGCCAAGGAGTTGGCGGAGGCTAGGCAACAGGTGGCGGACGGGCTGGCTGCGGAGACGGTGGTGGGGCGAATTCACGAGCGATTCACCTACCGCATGCACGACTTGGGAGAGTTCATGAAAGGTGTGCTACAACGCTACACGCAGTGGCACAACCGGGTGCATTCGCGCACCGGGCGGCTTTGGGAAGATCGATTTAAGAGCGTGATTGTGGAGGACGGCGTGGCGGCGAAGACGATTTCTGCCTACATCGACTTGAATCCTGTGCGTGCGGGGCTGATGAAAGATCCGG
>JANPAU010000299.1:0-4201 GCA_031430055.1 Akkermansiaceae bacterium
TGCACCTCTCCGGTCTCGCTCGCACCCAAGGCCGCCCCATCGAGCATCTTCACGCCATCCAAATCCTCAGAAATACACTTTCATGATCGGCATCCAACCCATCGACCAATACGCCCGCGACATTTCTGACGAGAAACAAGCGTCGGTCATCGACGGCTCGTCCAAGGGCACGGAAAAACGCTATACCTCCCTCAACCAGGACTATCCGGACCCCGACGCGATTCGAAAACTCGCTGCCTCGATCAAGGACCACACCCTCCATCATCTGGAGCACTACCTCGACAAAGCAGAGAAGTCTCTCACTGACCACGGCGTCAACGTCCACTACGCCGCGACTGACGAGGATGCCCGCCAGACGATCCTCTCCATCCTCCGCCAACACGGCGTGACTCAGCTCACCAAGTCCAAGTCGATGGCCGCCGAGGAGATCCACCTCAATCCTTTCCTCATCGAAAATGGCGTCGATTGCCTCGAATCCGACCTCGGCGAGTTCATCATCCAGCTCGACGGCGACGAGCCATCACACATCGTCAAGCCGATCATCCACCTGAACCGCCGCGATGTCGCAAAAACTTTTCTCCGCGAAGGCATCAGCGAGAAATACAACGACGACCCGGAAACCATCACCCGCCAAGCCCGCGTGCACTTGCGGGAAAAATACATGCAAGCCCAGGCTGGCATCACCGGAGCCAACTTCGTCTGCGCGGATACCGGCCGCCTCGCTCTCATCACCAATGAGGGGAATTCCCGCTTTGGAATGGCACCCGTGCCTGTCCATATCGCGCTTGTCGGCATCGAAAAAATCATCCCCGAGGAGAAGGATCTCGCCGTTTTCCTCAACCTGCTAGGCCGCTCCGCCACCGGCCAACAACTCACCGTTTACACTGAGTTCATCAATGGCCCCCGCTCGCCTAACCAGCCCGACGGCCCTGAGCACATGCACGTCGTCTTCCTCGACAACGGCCGCACTGATGTGCTCGCCTCGAACTGCAAGGAAATCCTCCGCTGCATCCGTTGCGGAGCCTGCCAGAACGTCTGCCCGGTCTATCGGCAAGCCTCCGGCCACGCCTACCGCTCCACCTACGGCGGCCCCGTCGGCGCGGTGCTCTCACCAATTCTTTTCGGCAAGCGCTTTCCAGAGCTGGCAGATCTTCCGAAAGCCTCCTCACTCTGCGGTGCCTGTAACGAAGTCTGCCCCGTAGATATCCCCATCCCCGATCTCCTCCTTCGCCTCCGTGACAAGGCCAAACGCGAGGAAGTCCCATCCGCAGGGGCCATCCCCATGTCTCCCTTCGCCGCTCTAGCAACTTCGCCCTCGCTCTGGCGCACGGCGATGACGATGTCCAAGGCGATGAATCACCTGCCCATCCAAGTCGCACCGATTAAGCCACTCCAAGACTGGCTTGGTCAACGGACTCTCCCAGATTCACACGGCGGCGACTTTCGCAAGTGGTTCAAAACGCATTTAAAGAACTAGACATCTGAATCCGATGCAGATTCATCGGCAGCAGTATTTTTACGATATTCATGACGGATGTCGCGGGCTTCACCGAGGAAGACAGCATCCTCACCCATATTCACGGCTAGGTCGCCGATGCGCTCGATGGAACGGGCGACGAAGATCAAATGCAGCAAGTTTTCTGAGCGTCCGTTTGAGTCTTCCAGTCGAGCACTCAGTGAAGCAATCATTTGTTTGTGCAGTCGGTCGAGTTCCTTGTCACGGGCTTTGAGACTCTCCCCGAGCTCTGCGTTCGAATCGGTATAAGCAAGTAGCGCATCTCGCAAAAGTTTGTCTGCTAGGGAATACAAAGGCTCAGTCAAGCCAGCCTCATCCAGAGGAGGCGCCTTACAAATTTTCTTGGCGCGCTTGGCGATGCTCACGGCATGATCCGAGATCCGCTCAAGATTGTGGGCCATCTTCATCGAGGTGATGACGAGCCTGAGGTCGGATGCGACCGGGTGAAATCTCACAAGGATACTCATGCCGCTTTGGTCGATTTTACGTTCCAAATCATCGACATCGGCATCGTCAGCGATGACGGCGCGGGCGAGGTCGATGTCTCGCTCAAGCAAGGCGCGCATCGCCCGCTCCAAGTTTTGGCGAGTCAGGCTGGCCATAGAAAGAACCTCGGCCTTGAGGGCTTGGATTCCTTTATCAAACTCACGGAAGATATGCTGATTGGTCATGGAAATTTTATTCTATGGGTGGGATTGAGATTAACCAAAACGGCCGGTGATGTATTCTTCGGTTTTTTTGATGCTTGGGTTGGAAAATATTTTCGAGGTATCAGAGAACTCGATCAATTCTCCCATGAAGAAGAAGCCCGTCTTGTCGGAGACCCGAGATGCCTGCTGCATGTTATGCGTGACGATGACAAAAGTATAGCTACTCTTAAGTTCCCAAATCAATTCCTCGACCTTGGAGGTGGCGATGGGATCCAGAGCACTGCACGGCTCGTCCATGAGCACCACCCGCGGCTTGACGGCAATCGTGCGTGCGATGCAAAGGCGCTGTTGCTGTCCGCCAGAGAGACCTAACGCGGATTCTTGTAAACGATCCTTCACTTCCTCCCACAGCGCCGCAGCACTCAAGGCCTCTTCGACTGCTTGATCGAGTAGTGCCTTGTTTCGTTCACCACGAAGGCGCAGGCCGTAAGCGACATTTTCATAAATGCTGCGTGGAAAGGGGTTAGATTTTTGAAAAACCATTCCGACATCGCGACGGAGTTTCACGACATCCACGGACCGATCATGGATGTTGATGCCGCCGATTTGAATCCTACCTCGGGTGATGCGCGCTGCCGGGATTTCATCGTTCATTCGGTTAATACAGCGAAGCAAGGTGGACTTGCCGCAGCCGGACGGACCAATGAAGGCAGTGACTCCATTGGCAGGAATACCCAAATTGATGTTCTTGAGCGCTTGGGCGGAACCATAGCTGAAGTCGAGGTTTTCAATTTCGACCGACGTGCTAAGCTGTTCGCGGGCTTGGGGATGATTCAAGGTGTCATGCATGGCTTGCTAGGTGTGTTAGCCGAATGCCCCGGTGACATAGGCTTCCGTTTGCGAGTCCTTGGGATCTTCGAACATCTGCATGGTGGAACCATACTCGATGAGCTTACCGAGATACATGAATGCTGTCCTGTCAGAGCAACGAGTCGCTTGGGCCATGTTGTGAGTGACGATGATGATGGTGTATTGTTTTTTTAACTCACAGATTAATTCTTCAATCTTCAACGTGGCGAGAGGATCAAGCGCAGCACAAGGCTCATCCATCAGGAGGATTTCAGGCTGGTTAGCGATGGCGCGGGCGATGCACAATCGTTGCTGCTGCCCACCCGAAAGACCGAAGGCGCTGGTGTGCAGGCGATCCTTCACCTCATCCCACAGCGCAGCACTTTTGAGGGCGCTCTCGACCACCTCGTCGAGTTCCGCACGTTTGTTTTGGCCCGCGAGGCGGTGGCTGAAAGCGACGTTCTCGTAGATCGACTTGGGAAATGGATTATACTTTTGAAACACCATTCCTACACGGCGGCGAAGCTCTTGAAGATCGATGTCCTTTCGATAGATATCAATCTCATGAATCAGGATTGATCCTCCGGTGACCTCAGCCCGAGGAATGCGGTCGTTGATCCGGTTGAAACAACGCAGCAGAGTGGATTTCCCGCAGCCCGAGGGACCGATGAACGCCGTGATTTGGCGAGCGGGAATGTCCAAGCTGACATCGTGCAGCACTTGTTTGCCGGAGTAGGCAAACGTCAGGTTCTTGATCTGAATGGCGGTGGGCATGTTTACCATTTAAGTTTGGAACGCAGTTTATTACGCAGAATCAAGGAGCCAAGCGAGAGCGACGCGACGAGGAAGAGAAAGACAAATACGGACCCATATTGAGCACGTTGAGTGTATTCTGAACTAGGGATGCGGGCAGCGAGGGTGTAAATGTGATAGGGTAGCGCTTGAACCTGTGAGGAAAGGATATCAAACGGACTCTTGAGTCCTTGCCATGGAAAATCATCCTTCGCGGCCACGGCGGCGGTGAACATGATCGGTGCCGTTTCACCCGCCACACGGGTGATGGCGAGCAGTGAGGAAGTCAAGATACCTGGTAGAGAAAAAGGCAGCACACATTTTCGAATCGTCTGCCAGCGAGTCGCTCCCAGCGCAAGAGATCCGGCGATCAAATGCCGTGGGACGTTGGACA
>JANPAU010000300.1:0-3277 GCA_031430055.1 Akkermansiaceae bacterium
GCAATCCGGAAAACGCTCGATCACGGCGCACATGCGGTCCCAAGATAGTTTGAACCACTCATCGTGCTCCTTGATGAGGCCTATTTTCCGGACGGCCGGGAAAAAATCATCGGCCAGCGAGCCGTCACTGGGAAACATCTCGTGGCAGTGTTTCAAAATCGCGATGGATTGCACTCGATCCTTTTTCAGATGAGCAAGTGCCCTGCCGAGATCGGATTGGAGTCGCAGCCTGAGCGCCCCGAGAGGCAACACGTTACCCGCTTCCACCGAAGCGCTGATTTGCGCAGAAACCTCTGAAACCGCCGCGGACTCCAACCACTTGCCTTGCTGTCTCAGCATGTCGGCATGCAATTGCAGCGCGATGAAAAACTCCGGTGAACCTATAGCACTTTGTCTCGCACCGCGGGCCCACCAGTCCGCCGCTCGCTTGTAGTCCGCGCCGAAGGCATAACCATTCGCAATCTCAATCGCATCGCTCCCAAGAGCAAGTGACTCAACAATCGAATCATTGGCGACCGCCTCTTCGATTTGTCCTGTTTGCCGCAAGCAGGCAGCCAGACAAGCATACAAAGATGGCTCTGGATCACCCTTGGCAGAAGCGATGGAGGTGATTTGTTCTTGGAAAAAATCTGCCGCATCTTGCCAGCGGCCCGCTGCCGAGAGATCCAAGATGCGGCCCTGCTTGGAGTTTTCGCGTCGGATGTCCTCGGGAAGAAGCTCCCAGAGCTTTAAATTATTAATCACGTCCGGGCTCTCGCCGAGGATGAACTCCATTTTCTCAAGCAGAGCGGGTCGTTTTGGCCCGGGAGCTTGATCGATGGCAGCCCAAGCCAGTGCCAACCACTTTTCGCGAAGACTGCGGGGATCTCGCCCGATCCCGCAGAGTGCAAGCACCGCTTCAAAACGCTCGGCGCGGTCGGCGGTTGGCTTGATTTCCGCGAGCCAATTCCACAGATCCACCACTTCATCCTGTCCTCCTACCGCCGAGTTGATGAGTTCCTCCCAACGCTCCAAGCGATCTCCAGCCCACGCGATTCCAGCCTGCATCGCGACGAGCGGCGCACCCAGAGTGTCGCTATTCAAAGTCGAGTTGCCGCCAAAAAGCTGCGAGAGAAATCTCGTGAAAATTTCCCCATCTTCCTCAGCCAGAGCGGCTAGAGGCTTCAAAAACGCATCGGCGCATTGCTGGTGGAGCCCCCGCCGTTCGAGAAAATTGCCCAGCAAGATCAACTCCTGAGTGTCCTTGACGGTGCTCTCGTTATCCTCAGCACCCTTCTCCGAAAGATTCTTGAAACGCTTTTCCACCCAAGCGGTGTAGTCTGGATTTACAGGATCTAAGCCGAGCGCCTTTAACGCTTCAGGGATCCGCTCAAGTGATTCAAGGTAAATGAAAGCCGTAAACTTGGAATTGCTCAAATACGCCTTTTCCGCGAGATCGGGGCGCCCCAGCAGAAACAGCGAAATCATCGCGGCATCACGCTCGTCGCGGTTTCTAGAACCCACCACCCGCACCAGTGGCTCGAGGTCCACCGGCCGGATTTCCTTCCCCTGCCAGCGCTTGATCGCAATCTCAGAATAAGACTTGTGCACCTCCCCGCCTTCGCTGTCCGCTTCATTTTGACGAAGCCATGGCAGCGGATCTCCGAGCAAGGTCGCCATCGCCGCCGACAATCGGAGCTCACCTGCCGCTGCAGCCGCATCTCTCGCCGCTTCAAGATTTCCCGCTGCCCGATGAAGTGCGCACTGCCAAGCACTCGCCCGGGGGCCTTCAAGCGTTTTGGCCCGTTTCAATTCAGCATCCAGAGTCCCTTGGCTCCGGTGAAAATCCGCCAGCGCCATCAAGCCAGCTGCGTCGGCTGGGGCCATTTCCAGAAATTCGCGAGCCCCGGCCGCATCGTCGAGCAAGAGACGCTCACGAGCGGCGATCACCGCGACTCCTTCGATGGCACGGAACAAACGGCTCTGAAGCTCAGGGCTTATCTCGGCGGCATACAACTTGAGGAGTTGCCGCCACGCACGGCGTTTGTTCAACTGGTCGAACAAGGTCACCTTTTCATTGCCGGAAGCCTTGGCGTAGCGCTCAACCAGCGCAATCACTGCGGGATCGGTCTCCGGCGTGATGTGCAGCTGGATCATTCGCAACAGCTCATTGGCTCGGTAGGCCTGCTCGGGGTCTTTGCCTTGGGCGGTTTCCTGTAAGGCCTCCAACGCGGGTTCACCCATTTTCCAAATCGCCCGACTCGCATTTTCCCGAACCCGGAATTGATCATCCGCCAGATCCTGAATCAGCTCGGGCAAGGACTTATCCTGAATTTTAAGTCCAGCCCCTGCAGAAGGATCAGGTGCCGCCGATACCATCCCCACCCATGCGGAAAAAACCGTGAACATCACGACGCTCGGAAACTTCATCTGGTTGGAAACGTCACGGATTTCCCAAATAAATCAATGCTCTTCATCATTAAGCAGCAAAGCTTTCGCCGCAGGAGCAAGTGACAACTGCATTGGGATTACTCACCTTGAAGCCGCCTTGTTGAAGATCATCCGAGAAATCCAGCTCACTACCACTCACAAACAGGGCGCTTTTTGGGTCGATGACGACGTTCACACCGTTGCTCGGCACTAAAATATCGCGGTCGCGCGGACCGTCCACGAGGTCCATTTTGTATTGCAACCCCGAACAACCGCCGCCGACTACCGCGATTCGTAGCGCGCCATCCGGGCGGCCTTGCCGGTCGAGTAAACCTCGAAGATGCGATGACGCGCCTTCGAGCACTTTCACCAGCTTTTCGTTGCCGATCTTGTAATTCACCACCGCGTTCATGGCGGCAACGTGCATCCCTTCACCCGCTGCGTCAACCACCGGAGAAATTCAGCGCGCCGAGCTTCTCCTTCCATAAGGAGCAGCCGATTTTATGCTTGTTTCCCGAAGCCGTCGCAGTTTCTATTTCAAAAATATGAAATATCAACCTTCTAAGAGATTCATTCTCACCGTGCTGCCATTGGCCGCGCTGGTCGTATCGTTGGGTTTTGGGTTGCTGCCGGAGTTGGAGGAATTCGAGGCCCGGCCGATTCCCGGCGAGATCACGTTCAAAAACACAAAACCTGAGGTGAGCCACACCACCACGGTTTCCGCCCTGAAGAGGTTTGGATGGTCGATGGACTGGTTCGAGGAAGGTTATGAGAATTTGATGCAATGGGAATACAATCCCTGGAAACGGAATCCCGGTGGATTCGGGGACCACTTCTTGAAACTTAGCGAATCGAAAGATCCGCGGGA
>JANPAU010000301.1:0-8533 GCA_031430055.1 Akkermansiaceae bacterium
CGAGCAAGACATTTGGATAATGGGCGGCCTTATCAAGAAGATGCCCATCACCGCCATCACCTTCGCCATCGGCACGGCGGCACTCATCGCCGTGCCTTATGTGACATCAGGCTTCTACTCGAAGGAGGAAATCCTCGCTGCCGCTTATGGGCATAACACGATCCTCTTCGGCATCGCCGTGTTTGTCGCTTTCCTAACGACTTTCTACATGACTCGCGCTTATGTCGTCGCCTTCCTCGGCAAGACCCGCTCGGAAAATGCCGATCACGCCCATGAAGTCGGCCCGCTCATGTGGATTCCGTTGGTGCTGCTTGCTGGCATGGCGATCGGTTCCGCTTGGCTCACCGTCCCACTCAGCGCCATCGACCCACGGGCGCACGCGCACGGACATGTTGATGGCCACTACATCATCTTGGGAGCTTCCATGGCCGCCCTTGTCCTCGGCTTGGTAATCGGATTCATCCTCTACTCCGGCAAAGAGAAAGACCCACTCTCGATCCCACTGCTCAAGAACCGCTTCTACATCGACGGCTTCTACGACAACTTCATTGTCCGCTATTTCCAAGATGCACTCTCCGCCATCGTCGCCTTCTTCGATGAAATCCTGATCAATGGCCTTCTCGTCGGCGGACTCAGTCGTGCCGCCGAGTCCTTTGGAAATCTCTTTCGTAAAGTCCAGTCCGGCAGCCTCCAAGGCTACGCCTTCGCCTTCGGCCTCGGCGTCATCCTCGTCGTCTATTTCACCGTGTTCTGATCTATTTCATTCCCTTACCAATCCAAGATTGACAGCAGAATAAAAAAGTGTTCAAAAGAACAAATGAAAAATCTTTTTACTAACATGATTATTTCGAACAACCAGAGCGCAAAGCTGAGTTGCATCGAGATCTGCGCCGGAGCAGGAGGACAAGCTCTCGGATTGGAGAACGCTGGGTTCGAGGCCATGGCCCACGTCGAATATGATCGCCATGCCTGCGCCACGCTGCGCTTGAATCGCCCTAAATGGAATGTGATCGAAGCCGACGTCAGGGATTTTTCAGCCAAGGGATTTAAAAATGTCGATCTGCTTGCGGGGGGCGTTCCTTGCCCACCCTTTTCCAAGGCTGGAAAACAACTTGGCTCCGCCGATGAACGCGACCTTTTTCCTGAAGCACTGCGTCTCGTGGAGGAATGTCGCCCGAAGGCCATCATGTTAGAAAACGTGCGCGGCTTCCTAGACGCTATTTTCACAGACTACCGCCTGAGTCTTAAGAAACAACTCGCCGAAATGGGCTATAAAGCCAGTTGGTATCCCCTCAATGCTTCTGATTATGGCGTGCCCCAACTTCGTCCCAGAGTCGTCATCGTCGCGATCAGAGAGGATCTTGCAAAAAACTTCTATCCACCCATTCCTCTTACCGATGGCGTCAGAGCCGCAACAGTCGGCGAAACGCTCGTCGATCTAATGGCTTCAAACGGTTGGGAAGGCGCACTTGCATGGGCAGCCCATGCCAATGAGGTCGCGCCAACCCTCGTTGGCGGCTCAAAAAAACACGGTGGCGCGGATCTCGGTCCCACACGTGCCAGAGCGGCATGGGCAAGCCTCGGCGTGAACGGAAAATCCCTCGCTGAATGCGCTCCGGAGAGAGGATTCGTGGGAATGCCTAGATTAACCATCCGCATGACAGCCCGCATACAGGGATTCCCCGACGAATGGCAATTCAGCGGAGGAAAAACAGCCTCCTATCGACAAATTGGTAATGCCTTCCCGCCCCCAGTGGCCCGTGCAGTTGCAATGAAAATTCGGGATGCTATTCAAAGAGCCGCCCATCAATCCACAAAGCGTCAAGTCTCCTGATCATGTCCGAGAACAACCCAAAATCAATCGGCATGCGGACCAAGCTTAGGGTTCATTTCCTTGCTCATGTCGGCAAAATCATGTCTTCGGACGAGTTGCGAGAGATCGCTGGGAAAAGCGAATGGGCACGCCGCGTTCGCGAGTTAAGGAATGAGGAGGGATATCAAATACTAACCCACAATGATCGTGCCGACTTGAAGCAAGGAGAATATTTACTGGAAAACCCCAAACCGCTGCCAGCATTCGAGCGCAGTATTTCCAAGGAACTCAGAGCTTTCGTGCTGGATCGAAACGGGTTCACTTGCCAAATGTGCGGCGCTGCGGCCGGTGAACTTCACCCTTACGATTCGACAAGGAAGACACGGCTCCATCTCGGTCATATAGTCGATAAAACTCAGGGAGGAAAAGACGAAGCGTCTAATCTCCGCGCTCTTTGTTCTGTTTGCAATGAGGGAGCTTCAAATCTCACTCTGGATCGCCCAACAATTTCAAAACTGCTGATCCAAATCCGACGAGCGAAGCGGGAAGATCAACTGACTGTCCTGAGTTGGTTGAAATCTAAATATCCAGCGAACTAACCATACTAGCACATCTTCCAATTTTTCAAATCTGCCGAGTTCCAACCTTTCGTTTTAGTAAGTCCACTTATTCCCATGCTCGTCCTCCTCGTCTTTCTCCCAATCGCCGCGTTCATCGCGATTCTCTTCGGCGCGCCAGCCCGGCTCACCGCCGTCGCGGCCTCCGCGCTCAATCTGGTACTCGGCATCTACGCCGCGTTCTGGTGGAAATGCAGTTGCTTGTCGTTCTCCATGCCCGTCCTCGAAAAGCCCGCGCTTAACCTCGCCTTTGCTTTCACCGACGGCATGAGCGCCATCATGGTGCTACTTTCCGTCATCGTCACCCTCGCCGCCGTGCTTTCCGGTAAGGCCCCCGAAGGCAGGGAAAAACTCTACTACGGCTCGTCCCTGCTCATCTCCGGCGGCGCGCTCGGCGCTTTCGCAGCGACCGACTTATTCTTCTTCTTCGCCTTCCACGAACTCGCCCTCATCCCGACCTTCCTCATGATCGGCATCCTCGGCCGGGGCGACCGCCGCGAGGCCGCTTGGAAAATCACGATCTATCTGGGCCTCGGCTCCATGGTCCTCCTCGCGGGTCTCGTCTGGCTCGCCAATCTCACCGGCACCTACCACATTCCGACCATGATCGCCAACAAGGCGCTCGTCCCTGCCGCCTCCCAGCAAGGCATCGCTGCCCTGCTCATCGTCGGCTTCGGCACCCTTGTTTCGCTGTTTCCGTTCCACTCGTGGGCCGCTCCGGCGTATGCCAGCGCTCCGGCTCCCGTCGCCATGCTGCACGCCGGTGTTTTGAAAAAATTCGGCCTCTACGGGCTGCTCCGCCTCGCCATCCCGCTTGTCCCGGAAGGCCTGCAAGTCTGGCTCACTCCCCTGCTCGTCTTGCTGCTCGGAAACATCCTGTGGGTCGGCTGGGTCACTATTTCGCAGAAGCGGCTCGACCTGATGCTCGGCAACTCTTCGGTCATGCACATGGGCTACATCTTCCTCGCCATCGCCGCGCTCATAGCCTTCCCGGAAAACCCGCTCGCCATGCGAGCCGCCATCGTGCTGATGTTCGCCCACGGCATCTCCATCGCCCTACTTTTCGGCCTCGCCGATCGTATCGAGCGCAGCACCGGCACCCTCGATCTCCAAGATCTCGGCGGCCTCGCCAAATCCGCACCCAAACTCGCCTTTATTTTCGGCATCGCCGCCATGGCCTCCATCGGACTCCCCGGACTCGCGAATTTCTCCGGGGAAATCCTCGTCTTCCTCGCCGCCTTCAAGGGCTACAACGGCACGACTGGCCTCGGCCCCGTCCAAATCGCTTGCATCTTCTCCATCTGGGGCGTCGTCATCTCCGCCGTTTACATGCTCCGTGCCTACCGCAACATCTTCCAAGGCCCCGCTGTGAAATCCACCGAATCCGCCGCCGACCTCACTTGCGCGGATCACCTCCCCGCCATCCTGCTCGTCCTCGCCCTCTTCGCCGTCGGCCTCTACCCGAACCTTTTACTCAATCTGCTCAAGTAATCCTCCTTCTTGAATCTGGATTCTGGACTCTGAAATCTTTCCACCCATGCCCGCCTACTATTTAGAAGCCCTCACCGTCACCCTCGGTATCATCCTACTCATGGCAGAGACCTTCGAATCGCCGAAAAACAAGGCGCGACTCGGGATCTCTGCTGCCATCGGCCTTGGCATCATCCTTGTCCTCACCACACAGGCCACCGGACCGACTGCCGCCACCACATGGCCGCAATGGATCAGTAGGTTTTATCAATTTGATTATCTCGCCCGCTTTTACAAAATCTTCGCCCTAGTCACTACGATCTTCGTCCTTCTTCTCTCAGTCGATTACCGGAAAATCCTCGCCCGCTTCACCGATCAACCCAACTCTGAAAACGGCACCGGCGAGTTCTATACACTTCCCATATTTGCCTGTGCCGGGATGATGTGGCTCGCCTCCGCCAGAGACCTCGCAGGAGCCTTCGTCGCGCTCGAACTCATCACCGTCACCTTTTACATCCTCGTCGCCTACATGTGCCGCAACGTCGGCTCGCTCGAAGCCGGGGTGAAATACCTCATCCTCGGCGCACTCAGCACCGGCTTCCTCGTTTACGGTATTGCATGGATTTACGGGACCACCGGCACGATGGTTTGTCTAGCAAGCCACTCAATGATCATGTCCAATATGATCACCAATCCATCCGGTCTGCTCTTCGGTGTCGCCCTCGTCATGGTCGGCATCGGTTTCAAGATCGGTGCCGTGCCGATGCAAGTCTGGATTCCCGATGTCTATCAAGGCGCACCCACACCGACCACTGCGTTTCTTTCCGTCGGCTCCAAGGCAGCCGGCTTCATCTTCCTGATCCGTTTCATCGAGCCATTTCTCGCCAGCGAACTCACCCGCGGCCCAGTGCTCACGCTGCTGCTCATCCTCGCCTGCGCCACCTTGCTCTTCGGAAATCTCGCCGCCATTCCACAGACGAATTTCAAGCGCCTGCTCGCCTACACCTCCATCGCCCACGCCGGATTTATTCTGCTTGCGCTCGCAGCGTGGTCCCCAGAAACCGCCGTTTCTCAAGGCTCCGTCAAAGTCGTTTCCTTCTACCTCGCCACCTATCTGCTCATGACCCTCGGCGTCTTCTTCGTGCTCGCTCAAATCCGCATCCAGCGCGACGGCGAAAGGATCACCGACTTCAACGGCCTTGGAAAAACCAACCCGCAGCTCGCCCTCGCTCTCACCGTGCTGCTCGCCGCCCTAGCAGGTGTCCCACTCACCGCCGGATTCCTCGGTAAGTTCCTCGTCTTTTCGCTCGCCGTCGAGGCCAAGCTCTGGGTCGGCGTCGGCGTCGCCTTCATCGCCGCCGCCGCCGGATTTTACTACTACTTCAATGTCATCCGCGCCCTGTGGTGGGCCGCCCCGGCCGATGACGCCCCGGCCATCGTCTTGCCCTGTATCAGCCGGATTTGCATTGCCGTGCTTACCATCGCCACACTCGTCCTCGGCTTCTGGCCGCAGCCGATCTGGGCACTTTTGAAATAGAGCCAAGCCATTACGGCCCCCTCTGCAAGCTCTGGATCATCTTTCGCGCTGGAACGGGCTGGTTTCGCCGCCTCTTCGCTCCAACAGCCCGTTCCAAGGCGGCGGCCAGGGTGCCCAGCTCCTTGTTTCCCCGCACCCTGCGAAAGCCCTTCAAAAAGAGACTCTATATACTGCAAGTTATCCCGCCAGCCGGGAATCAAAGCTAAAAGGCTGGGGAACGCTGGGTTTGATTTCCCGCATGGCCGGATGCGATGGGTTGAGTAGTAGCGAGAAGTCCTCCGGGATGACGACGCTTGGGATTTGCAAAGCGAGGTTCCGATAGTCCCGCAACCAGCGGCTGCCGAAGCTCTGGGCTTGGTGGGAACTGGGCTTCCCAAACGCCAGTTTGGAGGAAGTTTCGGTGGTGGGACCCGGTCGATCCGCGAATCGTCGATTTCTAACTCGACAATCATCCAACGGAGCCGCAATGCCTCGTGCTGAGCATGGACGAAGATTTCAAGAGCCGCGAGGGCGCGAGACTCCGCGAGGTAGACCGCCGCAGAACCGGGTGAATTCCAGCGCCCCCCATAAAGCCTCGCGCCCTCGCCATCAAATGCACGCGGTGCCCAATGCTCCGGAACGATCCGATAAAATAACGGCATGATCAGGAAAATACGCCGTGTTCCAAACGACCAAACAACGCATCCACCTCGCGAGCTCCGATCTCGGTGTCCGCATAGTCTAAGGGGCATTCTCCATGAAAGGCGACGGCCGGAGCGACCAACCAAGAACGCGCGCCTTCAATACCGCCCAGTGCTGCGCTGGCGTGGGAAAAAAGCCGCCCGTAACGGACCAACCGATCCGACTCCGCCCGATCCAGCGTTCCAAACTTTTTGCGACGGTGCAAAGTGGCGCGGGACATTCCGAGCCACGCCCCGAGACGCTCCTCGGTCACTGCAAGCATTTCCCGCATGGCGTAAAACTCTGCGAAAGGCAGTCCATCGCGGACTTTCTCAATCATGTAAGCAGTTTCCGGCTCACCCATCATGGGTGCTTCAAATGGAACATGATCCCAATAGCTGACTGATTTTTGCTTTATCTGAATCAATTCAATGTTTCATTGATCAATATCAAACATAAAAAACAGCCAGTCGTTCACACGACTGGCTGTGGGAAAAGCAAGCAGGAATGCCTGCATCACTTTGATCAATAGCGGTAGTGGTCTGCCTTGAACGGGCCGTCCTGCGACACGCCGATGTAGTCAGCCTGTGCAGGAGTGAGCTTGGTGAGCTTGACTCCGATCTTCTCCAAGTGGAGACGCGCTACTTCTTCATCGAGATGCTTCGGCAAGACGGTGACTTGACCAGCCTTGTAGATGTCCTTGTTCTTCCAAAGCTCGATTTGGGCGAGAGTTTGGTTAGTGAACGAGTTGGACATCACGAAGCTTGGATGACCCGTGCCGCAGCCGAGATTCACCAAGCGGCCTTCTGCTAGCATGTAAAGGCTATTGCCTGTCGGGAAGGTATACTTATCAACTTGTGGCTTGATGTTTGTCCGCACCACGTTTGGAGCCGTATTGAGCTTATCGATTTGGATTTCGTTGTCGAAGTGACCGATGTTGCAGACGATGGCTTGATCCTTCATCTTCTCCATGTGCTCAAGACGGATGATGTCCTTATTGCCGGTGGTGGCGACGTAGATGTCACCCCAACCGAGAGTGTCTTCGATCGGAAGAACCCGGAAACCTTCCATAGCCGCTTGAAGCGCACAAATCGGGTCGATTTCAGTAACCACGACTTGGGCACCCGCACCGCGGAGGGCCTGGGCACAACCTTTGCCGACATCGCCGTAACCGCAGACCACGCCGACCTTGCCGGAAATCATGACGTCGGTAGCGCGCTTGATGCCGTCTAGCAGCGACTCGCGGCAACCGTAGAGGTTATCAAACTTGGACTTGGTGACGGAGTCATTCACATTGATGGCAGGAACCAAGAGAGTGCCTGCTTTTGCCATTTGATAGAGGCGATGCACACCCGTGGTGGTCTCTTCGGAAACGCCCTTCCACTCCTTGACGATTTCGTGAAAAACACCGGGTTGCTTGACCTTGATGTCTTTGAGAAGGTCTTTGATGACGCTTTCCTCGTGGCTCTCGGACTCGGAGTTGATCCAGTCAGATCCATTTTCCATTTCAAAGCCTTTGTGGATAAGTAGAGTCGCATCGCCACCGTCATCGACGATGAGTTGCGGTCCAAGTCCACCTGGAAATTGAAGAGCTTTCCAAGTACACCACCAATACTCTTCGAGCGACTCGCCCTTCCAGGCGTAAACCGGGATTTCACGGGCAGCGATGGCTGCTGCAGCGTGATCCTGGGTGGAGAAAATGTTGCAGGAAACCCAGCGCACTTCGGCACCGAGATCGACAAGCGTTTCGATGAGAACCGCCGTCTGGATGGTCATGTGAAGCGAACCCATGACGCGGACGCCTTGAAGTGGCTTTTCGACGCCATACTTTTCGCGAGTGGACATCAAACCGGGCATTTCGTGCTCGGCGATTTCAATTTCCTTACGACCGAAATCAGCAAGGCCGATGTCTCTTACTTTGTAGTCTGTGAAGCTCATATATATTAATGTTAGTTTGTTTTATCTCGATAAAAATAGACGCAAGACTTGAGTCTCGGGTTCCTTACCCAATTGCCTTCTTGAGAGCAGCGGCCTTATCGGTCGCTTCCCATGTGAGATCGGAGTCTTCTTTTCCGAAGTGTCCGTAGTTGGTGGACTTCGAGTAGATCGGGCGAAGGAGATTGAGCTGTTTGACGATGTCAGCTGGCTTGAAAGAGAAGACCTTCAAGATCGCGGCGAGAATCGCAGCATCTGGCTTGGTGCCTGTGCCGAAGGTATCGACGTGGACACTCACAGGAAGCGGATGACCGATGGCGTAGGCGAACTGGACTTCGCAGCGTGAAGCAAGACCTGCGGCGACGACATTTTTAGCAACCCAACGGCCCATATAAGCCGCAGAGCGATCGACCTTGGATGGGTCCTTACCGGAGAAAGCACCACCACCGTGGCGACCGGTGCCGCCGTAGGTATCGACGATGATTTTACGGCCAGTTAGAC
>JANPAU010000302.1:0-4133 GCA_031430055.1 Akkermansiaceae bacterium
CATGATCGACGGCGTGGGTGAAATGAACCGCCAGCTATTTGAAAAAATCGGTGACCCGGAAACGAACGCCCGCATCGCCCAATATGAAATGGCCTTCCGCATGCAGACGTCCGTGCCGGAACTGACCAATCTATCCGACGAACCCGAGTCCATCTGGGAAATGTATGGCCCGAAGGCCAAAGAACCGGGGACCTACGCCTACAACTGTCTGATGGCCCGCCGCATGGCTGAACGCGGCGTCCGTTTCACCCAGATCTTCCACCGTGGATGGGATGCTCATGACGATCTTCCGAACCGCATGAAAGTTCTCTGTGAAGATGTGGATCGCCCGACGGCGGCCCTCCTCGCGGATTTAAAACAACGCGGACTCCTCGACGATACGCTCGTCGTCTGGGGTGGTGAATTCGGCCGCACCGTGTATTCACAGGGCGGCCTCACGAAGGAGACTTACGGCCGTGACCATCACCCCCGCTGCTTCTCCATGTGGATGGCAGGCGGCGGCGTGAAAGCAGGAACTAGCTACGGCGAAACCGATGATTTTTCTTATAACATCGTCAAGGATCCCGTGCATATTCGCGATCTCAACGCCACCATCTTGAATCTACTGGGCATGAATCACGATCGTCTTTCATTCAAGTTCCAAGGCCTCGACCAGAAGCTCACCGGCGTTGAGCCGGCGCGTGTCGTGAAGGAACTGCTGGCATGATTCGCCTTGGCAAATCTCAACCATTCATTTCAAGAGTGGTGTAAACTTGGCCTCATGCAGTAGTAGAGCACGCGTGTCTCTTTGTAAGTCGGATTGTCATGAGTCGCGACGCGGGTGGTTTCCACAAAGACGCTGTCTCTCAGTATCAAGCGGAACATTTTACGGGTGATGGGTTTCGGAGCTTTCGCACCAGGAACCATCACTGCGCCGATCATCAAATCTACGAGTGGCAGCAGTGCTGAATGAAATGGAAGGTCATTTCGCCCGGGGCGAGCGTAGGGCCTCAAGTCGTCGATATTCCTCCGGGGTTATCTGATGGCGGTGCCTGAACGCCCGCGTCAGGTAATTGCCGCTGGAGAATCCGGTAGCTGCCGCGATTTGCTTGATAGATTTCGTGCTGGTGCGCAGCAGTTCGCAGACTTTCTCGTGACGCAATACGGAAATTTCCTCCTGCACGGTGCGGCCTACGTGCTTGATGAATGCCTTGAGTAACCCCCGTTCACTCAGTCCAGCATGCGCGGCCACGGCAGCGACCGATAGATTCGGATCGGTCAGGTGACTCGTGATGAACATGCACGCCTTGGCCACATACACGTTGTCCACGGCAAAAATGTCGGAACTCAGACGGACCTCAATTCCGGAGCCTGCGGGAACTACCCGGTGCCGCTCTTGGGATCGACCGTCGAGAATTTCATCCAAAAAGGCAGCTCCTTGATAGGCCAGTTCTGCTAGGTCGAAACGGACGCTCGAAAGCGGCACTGGGCTGACCTCACAGAGCAATTCATCGTTATCCACGCCAATCACGGCGACCTGCTCGGGGACGAGCAGTCCCATGTCGAGGCACACTTTGATGATGTCCACGCCCACGGCGTCGTTGTAGGCAAACACGGCAATCGGCTTGGGGAGTTCATTGAGCCGGGCGATGATCACCTTGACCCGGCTTGCCCAGTCGATGGACTGGGAACTCATGTCGGCGATCAGCGGCGGCAATTGCGCCACTGAGTAGCCAGCCAGCGCCAGACGCCCGCTGAATCCCTGCAAGCGCTGTGCGTGGAATGCATCGTTAGCCAGCGGCGCGACGGCAAAGTGCTTGAACCGCCGGTCAAGGAAATACTCGGCCGCCTCCGCACCGAACGCCGCGTAGTCGGTGTCGATCCGCGCCGCGTTAACCTGTTGATTGACGGCGGTGAGTTCCACGGTGGGTAAGCCCAGAGAGTTTACGTGCTCGGCGAACTCGTCGGAGAAGCCGCACTGCGAAATGACCCCGTCTCCAGACCAGTGTCGTGGCACCTTACCCGTGTAGGCCATGGACGCGTCGATGTGCCAGCCATGCTCGCGGGCATATCTTGCAACGCCCCGCAAGAAACCATGGTGCGTCGTGGTAAGAGCGATTAAAATACTTCGCGTCATCGGCGGATCGGGTCGGAGAGAAAATCCTGACACCGCCACCTCAGTGAAAAATCACGGCCTGAGCCAGTCTATTCCGGTTTTTTCCCGTAACTCACCCTTTACTTGGCCGAGTTCCGATTTTGAAACTACTTGGAGCGGATATTGGCACACTATTTGTTTTGCACGGTTTGGGAGTCGGGCTGAATCTCGAAATCATCGCCATGAATGAAATTTTCGCCATTTGCCCAGTGACTTTAAATTTACTCAGCAAACTGACACCAGTTCACCGACCAAATCGCATTGGTAGGATATTTTTCCGCTACGTAGTCACGCCCACGCCCAAGTGGTTGCGCTAAATTTCATTAACCTCAGAATCCGTATATTTCGGAATGAATTCACTGATGTTCAAAGAGATTCATCGCGAGGTCATTCACGACTGCTTGCAATAAACCCAACCCAAAATCTGCACCCCATGGTTTCTATCGCTCATTGTTTCAAGTTCACCGCGACTCATGCCCGCATCGCAGTGGCAGCCGCTATGCTAGTCGGTTCCTGCGTTGCCGATGCCTCTGGGTTTTACGCCTATTACACGCGTCTCGCCTATTCCGACGCCTCCGAGGTCGCCTTGCCGGGCAGGGCGCTGACCGGGAAATACGCCGACGTGGTGGTCCAGTTGGACGCTGGGCGCTTCGTTTTCAGCCGTGAACAAGGCTACCTGCCGTATTGGGAGGTCGGCGCATCCAAATGGCCGGCACCGGAAATCGTCGCCCGCCTTGGCGACGGACCTTCCGCGAGGCCGGATAACATCAACCGTGCCTCGTACGTGCGCATCGTCGAAAGCAATGCCACCCAAGTGGTGGTTCACTGGCACTACGCGCCGGACCTCACGAGTGACCATTTCACGAATTTCCAAGCGTCTTATAACGGTTCGCCGGCCAGTTACTGTCAGGACTACGTTGAGGAGTATTTTACGATCAAGTCAGATGCCACGGTGACGCGCACGGTGCGGCGCAGCCAGGAAAAGATAGACGCCTACAACAGCGCATCGAACCTCACCGTTCAGACGTTCTCAATGAACGCAGGCGGGATTGCCGGTGTGACGACGCAGGCGGCGGTCCCGCAAGATACCACGCCAGCCGCCACCAGCGGTGCGCCAATCAAGACTCCGCCGGTGGTTGCACCCGCGCTGTGGTGGAAATTCGATGACGGCATGAGCACCCGCCCGTTAGCGCGGAAATACCTGACACAAGAGGATGTGAATGTCACGGATTGCACGATTTCGGGCAACGCGGTGATCTGGCAGCAGGGAGTATCGGGCACTTGCCTCGCATTTGACGGCTACACCTCGGTGGTGACACTGCCCGCCGCTAGGGCACCCAATGTCAGCGCCGGATTGACCATGGAGGCATGGGTGGCTCCTCAAGAGTATGCCAACAGTTCCGCCGCCATCGTGGATCACAGCGGGGGCACCGCGAATGGATACTCCCTGCACATGGACTATTTGGGGCACCTCGTTTTTCGAGTGCAGTCGCCGGGCGGCTGGAAAACCCTAACGACCTCCGCCCAGTTGCCTCTGCTGAAGTGGGCGCACGTGGCGGCAGTTTATGACCCAGCTTCCGGTCTCAAGATTTATATCAATGGCGCGTCGGCAGGAACCCTAGTCGCCACCGGCACCTTGGTGGATGTCGCCGCCACCGACATTCGGATTGGGATGTCACACAAAAAGGAAGCTCCCAATGGAACCCAAAGAGGGTTTGCCCAAAGCTTTCTCTCTAACGTTGTATTCGACGGTTTGATTGACGAGGTCCGGATCTATGGCCGGCCGCTTAGTGGATCGGAAATCGCCTCGAACCAAACGGCGCTGATTCCGGCCAACCCGCAGCCGTTGCAATATCGAGTGATGCCTAGCGGAACACCGGATGGAACGTTCGGCGCCCGCTACGAGAAGCTCGCTTACACCCCTGCATGGGACAACCTGTGGCGGGTGGGCGATCACCCCGACATCGTCGTGGGTTTCGACCAGCATCCGGTGCGGATG
>JANPAU010000303.1:0-3662 GCA_031430055.1 Akkermansiaceae bacterium
CCGATATCCTCTGAGGCAGAAATCACCAAACGCCGGGTAATGAAACGGGGATCTTCCCCGGCGTGCAGCATTTTCGCCAACCAGTATAACGCCGCATCCGGATCACTGCCGCGGATGGATTTGATGAATGCTGAAATCGTATCATGGTGCGCGTCACCGTGTGCATCATAGACCACCGCCTTGCGCTGGATGGATTCTTCCGCCACTTCTAAAGTCAGATGCACCGCTCCATCTTCGTCGGACGGAGTGGTCAGTGCGGACAACTCCAAGGCGCTCAAGGCTTTTCTAACGTCTCCATCCGATTTTTCCGAGAGATGTCGCAGAGCATCCGGCTCGGCGACGATTTTCAATCCTCCCAAGCCACGCTCGCCGTCGCTTAGCGCACGCTCCAGCACGCGGATGATATCCTCGACCGGCACTGGCTCTAACTGGAAGATCTGCGAGCGCGAGACCAGCGGCGAGTTCACATGGAAATACGGATTGTGCGTCGTCGCACCGATGAAGCGGACGACGCCCCGCTCGATGTGTGGCAGCAGCACATCTTGTTGCGCTTTGTTGAAACGATGAATTTCGTCGATGAACAAAATCGTCGTCTCGCCGCGCAAATCTCGCCAAGTCCGCGCTTGATCGATTTTTGCGCGGATTTCCGCCACGTTGGACTCCACTCCATTCAGAGATTCGAAGCGAGAACCAGTCGTCCGCGCGATCACGCTGGCCAAGGTCGTCTTGCCCGTTCCCGGTGGGCCGTAAAAAATCAAGGACGTGAATCGATCTGACTCGATCGCCCGCCGGAGCAGTTTCCCCGGTGCCAGAATGTGTTGTTGCCCGGCCACTTCATCCAGCGAGCGAGGCCGCATCCGAGCCGCAAGCGGTTCCTCGGGACTTGGTTTGCCAACAAGCGCGACGGGAGTGGTAAAAAGATCTGACACGATGGCGGTCCCGGACCTTCCTTTTTCTCCGCGCGGAAGTCAACCGAGCGGAGAATCGAATCTGAACCTCTCCTTCAACGCGATAGTGGCGGGGAAGTAAGTGGAATACGACCGCTTGCAGTCGCGGGACTCTGCTCAGGTTGCGCTGGCTCGGGCACACCGGAGTGAAATCCGCCGCCGCTGTCGGTCGCAAAAAGCAGCGGTTTCGTTTTACTGAAAAATAGGCGCATCTTGCCTTGAGATGCTTGCAAAATATCAAACTCTGCGGGCTGGAATTTGAACCATCCCGGAGCATCAGAAATCGGAGGAACGGTCGTGGCGGGAACAAGTGAAAAGGCATTGTTCTCGCGCAGATATTTCACCAGTCCGGGCGAGGGTTCGACTTCGATGAACCACTGCCAGCGCTTCACGCCCGTCGCATCCGCCCACTGGTGGCGCTCGGAGTGGAGGATCTTGTCATTCGCTGTGGGTCGTTTCCAGAAGGCTTTCTGGAAGACTTCGGAGGGATCGCTCAGGGTGGTGGTTGGGGGATCCGGCGGATGGGACTTATAGAACTTATGGGATCTATTTGTCCCATACTCCCGGGAGACCCAGTAACAACCGAGACCACCCACCACCGCGGCCAAGCCTACGATCATAAGTTTTTTCATCAGTTGCCTGAGTTTGAATAGGTGCGCAGGAAAAGCTGGATGTCCTTCACGCTAGCAACAAATCGGTTGAGACCGTCGTATTCGTTGCTCAATAACGTGTAAGCGGGAATCACGATCTTCCACTTGTTGTTCCAGACGCTGCGACCGATCAGGCGCGAGTTCGTGAACTCCGCTGGCACACTGCCATAGAAGAAGACCGGATCGCTAACCGGACGAAATGCCTGATGCTTACGAACAATCCACGGTTGCTCGCTGAGCGTACCGTTGGCACTGAAAAACTGAGTGCTGTTGAAGCTGCTAGCACCAAGATTGTAGGGCAGCGGCAGTGCTTGGTCGTGGACCATCCAACTGCGGATGCTGTTCGTGTCGCCCAGCGGTGGGGCCAACATGAAGTCCGTGCCACAGGGAATCAGGTAGACATAGGGCGTGGCGCTTAGCGCATAGGCAGCACCCGAAGCCGGTCCACCGGCACCAGGAGTTCCGGTGGAGTAGGGATCCATGCCGACGTATCCTTTGAGCACGATACCTGCGCTACTAATCTTCGTGCTGTAGCTGCTAGGCGTGTAGGCGTGGTCGCCGGCGGCCAGCGGTAGGCCGAAGAAGTTCGTGCCGTGGCCGATGCTGGTAGAAAACGGTAGGATGATGCCCGGCACCTTGGATCCGTCCGGTTTCTTTAGGTTATTACAGAAGCGGGCCACGTCGGGATCGCTCATTAAATTCGGCTTGATGGCGAGTTCCAGGGTCTGCTGCCAAGCATCGTCATCGGCGGTAGACGCGGCGTCGGTGACGATCCTGTATTGCTCTGCGCGCAGGCTGAAGAGCGTGCCGTAGGGATCGGGGTTATTGATACCAAGACGTCCTTCCGCCACGGAGAAATCTGCATTCATTCTGGCAAGGGTGCCTGCGAGTCCAGCATCGCCGAGAGTGCTGGTGGTCGCCTGAGGCACGCCACCCGTGAGATCCCCGAGAGAACGGGCGGCGACGATGTCCGAGATCACCTCTTGGCCTGCCGTCGTGCCTAGCAGGCCTGTTTCGTAATCGTAGCTCTTGGCAGCAAGATAGGTGTAGCGGCTGGCGAGGTCGAACAGGGTGCGATACTGCTCCAGCGCCTCATTACGGAAAGTGCGGAAGGTCAGGTCACGGGTCCGGTAGCCGCTGATCACCGCAGCAGCGCGCTGGCGGAAGCTCTCGCGCTCGGACTGGATCGCATCCGCTTCCGTTAGCAAGTTCACGACCTGTTGATTCGCCCGCTGATAGGTCGTCGCAAGATCGGCGAGACGGTAGTGCTGGTTGTAGGCCTCGCGGGCAAGAGTTTCAAATTCATAGGCCATTTGTAGCTCTTCTTGGGTAAAGCCGAGTTCCATCAAGTCGCCCTCCATCTCCATCGTGAGACCGGTGACGGTGGACTGCAAGAGACCTCCCGCGATATCCGACGCAAGCCCGGCGACGACAAAGCCCGAGGTAATGCCGAAACCCGCGAACTTGATAGCACCTCGGGCGGGTGCCGTGAGATCTCCTCCTGCTGCAACCCCAGCGATTAAAGAAGTCGGCACGGACTCTTGGGCGGCCTCGGCGGCATCCCGGGCGGCCTCACCCGCCCATTGCAGACCTCTGGCAATGTTTTGGAGAACTGCGGCAGCGGCTTGAGTCGAAGCAATGTTGACGGTCGCGCTGTTTTGGATGCGGATCTGCTCAAGGTGACTTTCCACCAGTGCTTTGAGAACCTCGCCCTCGCGATCAACTTTCTTTCCAAGATTTTGAAGCTCAGTGCTGGCTTGAAGCAGAGCAAGCTGGGACTGCTGCGAGTCCAGCAAGGCTTCCTGTAATTTCCCGGTGAGCGGACGTCTGCCACTGATTCCGACCACATCTGCATACTGCGCATACTGGTTGGGATTGATGTTAAATGTGACTGCCCGAGTGCCGTCTGACTGATACCCGGTCACTAATGCGTCGTAGGTGGCGGGATTCGTTAACGCCTCTTGGATTTTCTCCAGGGTCAGGCTGCTGGTGCCGACGCCGACTGGTCTCTGCACGGAAATCGGCACGCTCATGCTGGTGTCCGCCAGCGGTAGGCTGGTCCCGC
>JANPAU010000304.1:0-3698 GCA_031430055.1 Akkermansiaceae bacterium
CATGAATGATCTGTTCTATACCAACCTGTACGAAAAGCTTTACGCGACCCTCGATTATCATAGCGACCTCAATTATGACGAGCACTCGGCACAAGCGACCAACTTTCTGTTCGAACTCTATGGAGACAAGTCCAAGACGATAAGCATACTGGATGTCGGCTGCTCCAATGGAAAAGCCATAGAACAGCTCACCGGAAAGGGTTTCACCGCATCCGGGATCGACGTTTCTCCGACCGCAGTGGAAATGTGTGAGGCCCGAGGTCTCGAGAACTGCAGAGTGGGTAGCGCGACGGAAATTCCTCATCCCGATTCCAGCTTTGACATTATCCTTTCCACCGATGTGCTTGAACACCTCCGACCGGAAGATCTTGCTGCCATGTTGTCCGAATTTGCGCGGGTGGCGCGACAAGCGATCGTGGTGAAAATCGCGTTGGTTCCAGAATACCATAAATTCACCGAGGAGCCCCTTCATCTATCGATTTTCCCGGCTATGGAATGGTTGCGGATGTTCTATCCCAAATTTGGACTGGAGACGGTTGTGGAAAATTGTCCGGACTTTTTCACCGTTTACCTCCGGCGGAGGGATGCCGTCGAGCCGTGGGAAACGGTGGTTCTCCAATACCGTGCGGAGCTGCACGAGAAGGAAGCTATCAATCTTCAAGGCCGCGTGAGGCGATCCCGGAGAGCTTTGACTAGAGAGAAAGAGCGAGTGGCTGAGATGCGGGAGGTCCTCAACGCCTCAGAGAAACAAATTTCCCGATTGAAGAAGGAAGTTTCCGGTCTCGAGGGGCATTTGAGCAAAGCCAACCGTTTCCTCGCCCTCCAACAGGAGCATACCACCCGACTGAAAGTTGCTCTCGATCAAGCTAAGGCGAAGCGAAACCTTCTGCAAAATAGTAAGGCTTACAAAATCGGTCGATTCATATTGTTCCCTTTCCGCTTGATCGGAAAAACCACCGGGAGTTCGAGGTATTAGCGTCTCGCTGCCCCGCGTCAGCAATGTCCCCTTCGGACTCTTTCGTGGACTTGGACTCGCCTTCGGCCTTTCCTCCCGGATTGTTCGAATCACACTTCGCAACGATCATCCGGTGAGCATTGGACGACGGGTTTTTCAAAAGGCACGCTTCACTGATGGTTTTGGCAAGATCAAATCTCCCGATTCCAAGCATGACGTTCGCCATTTCTAGAGGCTTCAACTCTACCGCATCCATCTCGCGGATCGACTCCGGCACTTCCCCATTGATCTCAAAGTGAGTGGGATCGACAGTTAAGGTCGGCCCTGTGAGAGCTTCAGTCCCGTCCCGTAGAGTGTGAAACAGCGTAACCTTAGACTCTTCCGGCAGCATTGAAAACCACAGGCTTGTGAGTGCCTTAAACGACTTTTCCTCTGGCGACACGATGGGATTCCAAGGCTTCTGTCCCACGAAGTGGAGAACCGACACTTCCTTCAGGTCGAACATTGCAGGGAATTTAATACTCACCCTCTTGAGGGCATTGTAGCGCCAATCCAAGCGATCGGCATCGGCAAAAAACAAGTTGAGGAAACCTTGATCGCCACCGTCGTAAGATGGCAACTTGGCCACCGATTCTATTAGCTTGGAATGAAGGTCGGGTGAGGGGGAGCAGACAAACACGCCGCTGTTGAAGGTTTCTTCTGTGTGAGCGAATCCAAAATCCGGAGCAGCGGCGAAATTGGTGTAAGAAAACAAATGATCGATGTTTTTCAGCACCAAGGTATCGGCATCAAGAAAGATGGCCCGGTCCAAAAAGGAAAGGCCGAAGACATTCAGTTTGGAATAGGTGTCCTGGAAGCGAAGCTGGAATTTTGCGAGAGTGTTTGGATTGCCGATTTTCCCAACCAGATAAATCCGGATATTTTCCGTTTTCGGAAACAACGAGAGATTGGTTTCGGGAGAAACCATCACAATCAGCGGCACATCGCTAAGTTTGCTGAGGCTGTTCGCCAAAGCGGCGACGCCAAACGCGAAATTATCATCGGCGTAGGTCACATACGCGCATTTCAACTCCAAATCGCCATTTTCTGGGGTGATCCGCTTGAATAGCGGTCGTTTGCTTGGTGTCTTTTCCTCTGGATTCCCGGCGGATTTTACTTGAAACAAATCTACACCGTCCCCAGCCGGGATCTCCTTGGATCTGGCGATAAGAGGATTATCCTTACTGAGATTGCGTATCGTGGCGTCTGGGTAAGCATCCATACAATACCGCAGCATCCGCAGATCCACATCCATGCTGTGGTTGTCCTCATAGCCCGGTGTAAGATCCTTGGCCTGTAACCATCGCTCTGCAATCGGTGAAGAAACGGGGTAGGCGTATCTGCTGGAAGTGCCCTGATAGAAATCGATTCCAACCAGATGAATATCCCTGAAGCCCATTTCAAGCGCGGTTGCCAGCATTTGCATGCCCTGCGTGGGGAGAGGCCGCATCATCATGGCAGCGGCAAGGTCCTGCTGGCCAGCGATAATTCGCCATGAGTTATGGCAGGGAGTAAATGACAACTTCGAACAACTAGTTTCAGAATCGCCGAACTCCTGAAAGGTCACCGGGCTGAAGTAGGCACCGACATCGTAACCGCCGATCCGCACTGCTTCATCAAGTCCACGTAGCATTCCCTCGTTGTGGATACTCCAGAAATATCCATCCACCTTGTTACCAAGGCGATAGTGGTCTTCCATGAAAAACCAGTTGCAGCGGAAAACGTAGGCATTCGTGGGAAGCTGGCGGTGATCCAACCCGAGTAAGGAAGGTCCGTTCCCAGCAATGATCACGGGGCGACTCGTGTCAAATTCGCACGCAGATTTTACATCGTCAGTATAGGACATTAGGTTGTTGATGTGACACGAAAGGTTCGGCAAAAGACCGCAATCTGCGGGATCGGTTTGTGGATCCGAGGCTACTGGTTGATCTATCGTCCAATCAAGTGAAATAGAGTTCTCTACAGCACCATTCGGGCCTTTTTAGCGATGGATCCCAAGGGCAATAAAGCGTTGACGGCAGTGGCACGAATTTGCACCGTTTCCTTGCTTTAAATTCGTCACATGAGTGGCATTTTCCTGCTCCTCGGATTTTCTGCCGCCAACTAACGTCTAACCCATATATGTCCCTCGACCCACTCACCACCGCCATTACCAATGTCTGGGAAAAGCACCCGGACGAGCTTTATCGGCAAGACCAATCGCATTACCGGGGTGTGGGTCGATGGGCGAATGACGAGGACTGGCTTAACATCGGCCGCTCCACTCTACGCAAAATCCAAGAACTCTGGAGCTTTCTTGGCCGCCCAGCGGATGGATTGAAGGATCAAGTCATTTTGGAATGGGGACCGGGTGGAGGTGCCAATGCTTACGGGCTCAAGGACGTGTCATCCTTATTTTTTGGCATCGATATTTCAGAGAAAAACTTGAAGGAAGCCTACCGAGTTTTGGCTGCCGAGAGGCACGTATCATACTTCCAGCCCATCCTGTTGGAAGGCGAGCCAGACACGGTGATCGCATCGGTGGTGCCGAAAGTTAACTTGTTTTTCAGCACCGCAGTATTCCAGCATTTTCCTTCTCGCGATTATGGCTGTTCTGTGCTCAGGGCGTTGCGCGGCGTCTGCCAAGATAATGCTGCTGGTTTCATCCAGATTCGCTTCGACAACGGGCGCGAAAAATATCGGGGTATAAATCGCATTGAGGATT
>JANPAU010000305.1:0-4694 GCA_031430055.1 Akkermansiaceae bacterium
TGGGATGAAATCCGGCGGCTGATGTGGGACTACGTATCGATTGTCCGCACCGACAACCGGCTGCGTCGAGCAGCGGCTCGGCTTAAGAATCTAAAACGGGAGGTGCGTGAGTTCTACTGGGGCCATCGCGTCAACCCAGACATTCTCGAATTGCGTAACCTCGTCGCCGTCGCTGGTTTGATCGTCGAGTGTGCCACCCGCCGCAAGGAATCCCGCGGGTTGCATTACACGCTGGATCATCCGGATTCCGAGGAGCGGCTTTGCACGGATACTGTTTTACGGAAGTTTTAGCAGAACTCTAAAAGGTGTTCGGGAGATAGGTCATCTTGTGATTTCTGGAGGTGTAACTCTACTTCCAGTTTGCGAATTCAGTGTTTCGCAATTCCTTCTCAATCGGTCGAACAGCCTTTCACATATTTTGCTCGAATACTCATGCCTTTTGCTGGATCGCTCGAATTTTCTCCTTTCTGTCTGGGGCTGGCTTGTTAGCCTTCGCGCTATGAGCCTAGCGGTCTATAATTCCCATTTTCTTCAGTCCTCTTCTCAATGGATCACGCCACTCACAATAAAATCTTCTCCTTCATCTGGTCCATCGCGGACGACTGCCTTCGCGACGTCTTCCGGCCAGGTGTTCTATAACACCTCCAAGTTCACCCTCAAGAGCCTGCTCGGAAATCCCTCTCAGCTTGAAGCGAATTCAATTACTATCTCGACGGCAAGGAGGTCAATTCCGAGACCTACGCTATCTGCAAGTCCGACATGATGATCAAAGGCAATAACCCCGAGAACATCCGCTACGAAATCTCCTTCAACAAATACTTCTACGTCCACCAACCGCTCCGCGACCTCGCCGAAGTCGTGCAGGAAATCCGCGACCTCGAAGCTGAAACCGAAGGCCTACTTGAACAAATCCTCAGCTTCTCCGCCTAAACCGAATATTTTTAAACCGCAGATGACACAGATGAGCGCAGATTTGAAGAATGGGTTGTTGGCACTGGTTTCCAAAAATCATCTGCGCCAATCTGCGACATCTGCGGTTAACCAAATCTTCCATTATTAAACCGCAGATGACACAGATGAACGCAGATTTGAAGAATGGGTTGTTGGCACTGGTTCCCAAAACCCATCTGTGCCAATCTGCGCTATCTGCGGTTAACCAAATCTTCCATTATTTAACCACAGATGACACAGATGAACGCAGATTTGAAGAATGACCCGGAGACCTACGCGATCATTGGAGCGGCGATGGAAGTTCATCGGGAAATGGGCTCCGGTTTTCTTGAGGGGGTTTACCAAGATGCGTTGGAGTTGGAGCTAGAAGCTCGCGGCATTCCGTTCAGCCGGGAGCATCCGATTCCGGTGTTTTACAAGGGCACGCAGTTGAAGACACCCTATCGCGCGGACTTCGTGTGCAATGAATTTATCATTGTAGAACTGAAAGCCATCAAGACACTGACCGATGTCGAAACCGCCCAAGTCCTCCATTACCTGAAAGCAACTGGCTTCAACCGTGCCCTACTGATCAACTTCGGCAATCCACGTCTCGAATACAAACGCTTCATCAATTCCCACAACCATCTACGGACATCTGTGTCATCTGCGGTTAACCTCTTACTATCGGGAGGAGAGGAATGAAGATTCATTTTAAACCACAGATGTCGCAGATTAACGCAGATAAGAATATTTCTGGAAACAGAAGTTCCATCATGTTTTTGTCTTTAAATCATCTGCGCACATCTGCGTCATCTGTGGTTAACCTCTTACAGCCTAGCTAAATACAGTCATGTTATCACCATTCATCCCAGCTGGAGAACTCCTCGGTTCCAAATGCCAAGTTCGAACTGTTTCCATCGCCTCCGATCCCTACCTGCCGTCCGGAGAATACCATTTTATCGACTTGTATTGCTCGGACAATACCTGCGACTGCCGGAAAACCATCATTCAAATCTTCTATGACGAGAAGCTCGTATCTATCGTCAGCTTCGGTTGGGAGAATCCCAAATTCTACCTCCGCTGGCTGGGTTCCACTCGGGATGTCGAGTTCGCAAAAGAGATGAGCGGTGTGAGCATCGATCCCTCCAGCCCGAACCTCGTTTCCCCGCAAGGCATTCTCCTCTTAGTCAAGCACCTCATGGATGAAAAGTGGATTTCCATGTTTAAGGAAAACTATCGCCTCATCCGAAAAATCTCCAAGCCCGACAACGTCATCCGCCTGCCCGCTAAAATCACTCGTAACGCCCCTTGCCCTTGTGGCAGTGGGAAAAAATACAAGTCCTGCTGCTTGTAATGGAACTTTCTTGAAATGAACGAGTTCCCCCCATCCTCCGACGTCTTCACCGACGTGCGCGGCATCCTCGCCGCCGCCCGCTGCGGCGCCTACACGGCCGTCAATTCTGTCATGGTCGCGGCCAATTGGCACTTTTTGACAGGGAGTCAAGGCAGCAAGAGATTTACCAAATGAACCACTCAAAATTCCCTCCCTCATGAGCGACAAGAAAAAACAGATCCGCAACAGCACGGCGGAGTTCCTGATCTTTACGGCCCAAGCTGGCGAGGAGAGCTTGGAAGTGCGCTATGAAGAGGAAACCATCTGGCTCACCCAGAAACTCATTGCCTAACTCTTTGATGTGACCGTCCCAACGATCAATGAGCACCTCAAGAACATTCTTGCCAGCAACGAGTTGCAGGAAAATTCAGTTGTTCGGAAATTCCGGATAACTGCCGCCGACGGCAAATCCTACGAAACCCAACACTACAATCTGGACGCCATTATCTCGGTCGGCTACCGGGTCAATTCCATCCGCGCCACGCAATTCCGCCAGTGGGCCACCGGTATTCTTCGGGATTTCGCCATCCACGGCCACACCGCCCCGGAACTCATCCAACTGCGTGCCGACAGCACCAAGGAAAACATGGGCCTCACCCATTGGGAAAACAGCCCGTCCGGCAAAATTCTCAAAACCGACGTTGCCGTGGGCAAAAACGATCTTTCAAAAGACGAACTCCAATCCCTCGGTCGCCTCGTCAACGCCTACCTCGAACTCGCCGAGGAACGCGCCAAACGCCGCATCCCGATGACCATGGAGGATTGGGCTAAACGTCTTGATGCCTTCCTCGAATTTGACGAACGCGAAATCCTCCAAAACGCGGGCACGATTTCCGCGCAAATGGCCAAAGTCCACGCCACGAGCGAGTTCGAAAAATTCCGGATTATTCAAGCTCGCCGCTTCGTCAGCGACTTCGACCGCGGAATCCAGCAAAAACTCAGCGAGAAGGGGGAGGACAATGCCTAGTCCCTCCTTCATGCGGAAATTTTAGCAGAACTCTAAAAGGTGTTCTGAAAATGGGTCATCCTTATGTCCTACTAAAGCCTCGCCGTTCGTTCGCTTCCCCCTTAGAACCTCCGCATGAGCGATTCCATCTCCGAGTTAACCACCCAAATCCAGACTTTCGTCGATGCTCGCGAGTGGCGGAAGTTCCATAATGCCAAAGATCTCGCCGTCGCAATCGCTGCAGAAGCCGGTGAACTGATGCAGCATTTCGTCTGGCAGCAGGACGACCAGATCGAGAAGCGTTTGGAGAAAAACCGCGACGAAATCGCTTCGGAAATCGCGGATGTCGCGATCCTGCTTTTCGAATTCGCCGACAATCTGGGCATGAACCTCGGCGAGGTCATGCAGGCAAAAATTGCCCATAACGACGTCCGCTACCCCGTCGAAAAATCGCGGGGTAACAACCTGAAATACACCGAGCTGTGAGCGAAGAAGAAATCCCACGGCCACCCCGGCGTAAGCGCTACAGCGGAAAAAATCCTCGTCGATTCGAGGACAAATACAAAGAGCACGACCCTGCCCGCTACGGCGAAACGATCCAAAAGGTCATCGCTTCTGGTAAAACTCCGGCCGGCTCGCATATTCCAATTCTTGTTGGAGAATCTTTGGATGCACTTCATTTGCAATTCGGTATGACTGGTGTGGATGTGACTCTCGGCTACGGTGGACACGCCGTGAAGATCCTTGAAAAAATTGGACCCAGCGGAAAACTCATCGGCTTAGACCTCGATCCTTTGGAGCTCCCGAAGACCGAGGCTCGCCTGCGTGGTTTGGGTTTCAACGAAGTTCAATTTCTCCCCGTGCGCTCGAACTACGCGGGCATTGCCAAGGCTCTCGGCGAGCTGGGTCTGCGCGAGGTGGATTTCATTTTTGCGGACTTGGGTTGCTCCTCGATGCAGTTCGACGACCCATCTCGCGGATTCAGCTTCAAATCCGCCGGCCCGCTCGACATGCGCATGAACCCCAACCGCGGACTGTCTGCGGCAGACTGGTTGGCCAAGGTCAGCGCGGAGAAGCTCGAAATCGCCCTTCACGAAAATGCGGACGAACCCCGCGCCGAATCCATCGCGCAAGCCCTCGCTGGAACTTTATTTAGTAATACCACCGCCCTCGCTCAAGCCATTCGTGAGTCCGTCCGCGTGAGCGATGATGATGAGCGTGAACTCACCGTGCGGCGGGTGTTTCAGGCGATTCGCATCGCTGTGAACGAGGAATTCACCGCGCTCGATGCATTTCTTCGAGTCTTTCCAAAGTGTTTAAAGCCCGGCGGACGCGCCGCCATCCTCACTTTCCATTCCGGCGAAGATCGGCGGGTCAAGCAGGTCATGAAAGCGGGTATGCGTGACGGGATTTTCTCCGAAA
>JANPAU010000306.1:0-3129 GCA_031430055.1 Akkermansiaceae bacterium
AATCGCACAATTCATCCTCGAAAGGAAGATGATTAACTACGGATTGGACGGATTTCACAGATTTTAAAAGAGTTATCAAAATTTGTAGCCTCACCCAAAAGGTGAATGCCGATTTCGCTTTTTAGATTTCATATCTCTCTTTAAATCTGTGAAATCCGTGAAATCCGTAGTCAAAATTCTTTCCTCCATTTTCCCTTCTAGGTTCATTGCCCGGGCCGACTAAAGTCGGCGCTCCATTTCGCTTCGCGAAATTCACAAATCGTGACGCGTCCCAGTATAACAGGCTGGGTTACTGGATAGCAGGAAAAGACTTCCTAGCGATGAGAAAGGACTTCCGAGCGATGTGAAAAGCTTTCGGACCGATGGGAAAAGTCTCCCCGCCGGGTGGAAGAGCTTTCCGAGTGTTGCAAAAGTCGCTTCACCCCTCCCGAGATTTGAAACGACTGCTTGAAGTCCCGGTAGCCGTGTGAATTACAGACACAGAATGGCCGGATGTAGACGCCGCTTGATTCGAAGCCCTAAGAAAGCCGAGTCAAACGACGCTGCAGGTCGGATGCAAAAAATAGGTCGTCGGTCCGAAAGGGCCGGCGGCTTTTTTGCGTCGCGAGTGGAGCAAACACCGGGAGGCACATCAAGGGAATTTCGACCGGAATGGATGGATGAGATTCGGAGACCACCGAACCGAATGGTCTGTCGCATGGCAGCGAGTCAAGTCGCGAAGCCGGGACGGCGGGGAGCGGATGATGGATTGATGAATGACGATTGTTGATTTTTGATTGAGAACCGCGTTTTGGCTTTCAGCCATCAACTTTCAGCTTTTCCACATCGCCCGGCGCTTCTCTCTCTTTTAAGTCGGCATGGCGGGGGCGATGGATTTCCCCCGGCAGGTGATGAGGACGCCGGTTCCGATGCTGTGGACGGTCTTACCAGCGATGACGCGCTGTTCCATGGGCACGCAGAGATCGAGGCCGAGCTTGTGCAAGAGTTCGAAGAGGATGTCCTGCTCGCTGCGATTGCTCTTGAGGTGATCCACGGAGGCTTCTAGCGATTCGGCGAGGTTGTCGCGGTTGGGGTACCACTCGCGGATGTTGGTGGAATCGAGCTTGAAGACGCGGAAGCCGAGGCGGGCGGCGAAGATGGCTCACACGAAGCTGCGAAGTCGCGAAAGGGTTCAGATTCCGAAAATAATTGCCCTGCTTGCTCTTCCTTCCTTCGCGCCTTCGCGTGAGGAATTCTGCGCTTCCCACTCTTCCCGAATCTTCTTCCCGGCCCGGCGGCGGCGCTCTTTGGTTAGTTTGGCGATGTTCTCCCGACGATGTCGGGTGAGTGAGAGGCGGGGTCGGGGTCGGTGAGTGGTGTGATAAGATTTTTTAACCACGAAAGGCACGAAATACACGGAAGGAGAATGGGACTTTCAAAGCAGTCCTTCATCTTTTTTGATTTTCGTGTGATTCGTGGTTTTCGTGGTTCATGGAGTGAGGTGCAGGAAGTTCAGGCCCGGGAAGCGGGCGAAGTCGGCATCGAAGGAGACGAGGCGGCAGCCGCTGGCGATGGCGAAGGCGGCGAGGTAGGCATCCGTCCACAGCCGGTGGGGAAACGCGGCTTGGGTGGTGTAGTCGGCGAAGTGGTGGTCGATCGACGCGGGTTCTTGGAGAAGGCTACGGTCGGGATTGGCCAGAAATTGGCGATAGAGTTCCCATGCTTCCGGGTTGGTGAGAGTGCGGCTGAGGACGCGTGGTTGAGTGCTGAGGCGGAGGAATCCCATCATGGTAACGCGGGTAAAGCCGACCTGGGTATCGGCGATGTCTTCCCAATAGTTCGCAGCGGGTGAGTGGTGGAGATGATTCTGATCCACCAAGGCGAGCCAGACATTAATATCGGGAATGTCCATTTACTCGGGTTTCGAAGATTGCGAGATGACTCGGTGGTAGTTGGCAAGATCCTCCTCTTCAAGAATCGCATAGAGCTCGGCATTGGATAGAGCTGGGTGCAGAGGCGCGTCTGGGATGCGGGGAATGCCGACGGGCAAGGGGCGGCGTTTTTCGGCGGGATTGGTGGCGTTTTGCGGGACGGTGGTGCCACGCAATCCGGCCTCAATAAAGCTAGCGAGTAGCTCCTTGAGCGTGATGCCTTGTTGGACGGCGCGGGTTTTCACTTCTTTGAAAAGAGGGTCTGGTAGGTCGAGAGTGGTTCTCATGACTTGAGTGTAGCGCGGAAATGCGGAAATGCAAAGATGCGTTTATGCTAGATTTTGATGATCCTAGGCGGGAATCAAAAGGGCCAACTCAGGAAAGTAAGAGCGGAGGTAGCCACGGTCGATGGCGGCGAGGCGGTCTGCTTGCACGCTGGCGTGGGCGGCGATGAGAAAGTCCGGGATGAGGTTCAGGCGTGGCCCGCCATTGCGGCGGTAGCGCAGGAAGATCTGGCCGGCGAGATAAGCGGTGGCGGGGGTGATGGGATCGTAGAAGATGTGGAGGAGATCCAAGTCTGCCTGAGCCGCCTGCACATGCGAATAGGAGATGGAAAACTCCGCAAAAGCGATGGGTGAAATGAGTAGTTCGCCTTCGGTGGCGGCAGCCTGGAGGCAATCCCGCCAAGTCTCCCAGCCGGGTTGCTTGCGGGAAAGGAGAAGGAGGACCGAACTATCGAGGGCGGTGCGCATGACGAGTGACTCTAGGGTTGCTCAGGGGCAGGTAGCTCGATGGGGCCGCGAAGTTCGTCCAAGATCTCGAGGACGTTCATGCCCTCCCATGGATCAGTCGCAGCCTTTCCAAATTGCTCCCAAGCCTCGGTTGGGATGGTCTTGGTGGCTTTGAGAAAGGGGGCGGTTTCATCGAATTCAAGAATGTCGCCGGGCTTAAGGTGGAGCCGGTTGCGGACATGAACGGGAATGGTGATCTGACCTTTGGAAGTAAGGGTAGCCTGCATGAGTGAATTTGTAAGCGATAAAAGTAAGGCGCTCAAGGGGGGATTTTTTATGAAAGGAGAAAATCCCTGTGAGCAGTTGCCCATCAGGGTGGCGGTTCGTTTGCGGATTGGGAGATCGGGCAACCTTGCTTGAGCCGTTGATCATCCATTACGAATCCCTTGATGATGAACTCTTTAAGCGTGCGCGTGACCCAGATCCGG
>JANPAU010000307.1:0-1507 GCA_031430055.1 Akkermansiaceae bacterium
GTGATCGGCGCACTGTCGCCGCGCGCGGAGAGACCGCAGCACTTGTCACCGACCATCCATAGTCCCCAAACAAAGTGCTGACGATTTGCGGAGAACAACGGCGCATGCTTTTGATAGACCAGCGGTTCTGTCTGATGACCCGTAGCTCCAGAAGCGATCGTTTTTCCGCGATCGACTAGCGAGATTCCTGCGCCCTCACGGCCGAAGAATGGCTTCTCAACCCAGAATGAAACACCCTGGGCACAGAGTTCTTCCTGCGTGCGATACGCCGCGAGAAGCAGCGGGTGCCCGGGGTTGAGTTCCCACAAAATCGGCAACAAGCCCTTGTTGGAAAGCATCATTTTCCATGCAGGCTCCATGAATCGCGCTCGCTCTTGGCCGATCTCCGCGAAGAAGGGTTCTTGGGTCATCCACTCCCATGGATAGAGTTTGAAGAGTTTTTCAATCGGCCGCTCATCCGCATCCGTGAAACGGCCTTCTGCCGAATAACCGATTTCCCTCATATCCATGAGTTCTACGGATTTCCCCGCCTGCTCGGCGGTTTCTGCGAGGTAGGCGATAGTTTGGCGGTCTTCCAAATTCTCCCAAGCACAGGCGAAATGCACGCTAGTCTCCGGAATAGATTTCCATTGCTCCACCAGCGCCTCGTGAATCGAGTTGAGTTGATCACTCTGCGGCGCGACGTCTTCGAGCCATTGCCACTGGATGACAGCCGACTCTAACAGTGAGGTCGGTGTGTCGGCATTGTATTCGAGGAGTTTCGGCTGACCGCTTCCATCCCACGCGAGATCGAAGCGCCCGTAGAGCGAAAAATCAGCGGCCATCCATGAGGTCTGAATCAAGCCTGCCGCAGCATCCGGGATGGCGAGACGATCCCACCAACTCTCCCTAACGATTTTATCACAAGCTTCGAGACAGAGTGCGTGCAATTCACTGGCGGCGTCTTCCAAGGTTTCTGCCGCTTTCAGGGTGAGTACGAGATGTTCGTCCTCTTTCCAGTAAGGCACATCGCCTGCGCCGTGCCAAATGAGGCCGGCGGACTCGACACGTTGTTGCCAGTCGGGGCGCAAGTTATTCGCTTCAAGGCGGATGTTTGATCTCATCAGCTGCCGTATGAGGATCTGCTGCTAGAACTGTTGGAACTCGCTGAAGTGCCGAATCCGTTGCGCACCGATTGTCCGGCTTTGACGGAAGTTCCATTCGTGCGACTTTGATCGACTATCCGCTGATAGCCGGGATTGGCGGCTGCATAACTGTTCACGGCACCGCGTTGTCTTTCCACGCCTTGTTGCCAGTTCCCTGCTTGTCCACTCGCTTGGCGGAAGCCATTGCCCGGTGAGAACATCCCGCGGTTACCGGCGAGTAACCAATACATCATGAGCGCATTGCCCATCCCGAAGCCCCCGCCGCTCGATTGGGGGTTCGAGGCGACTTTTTGTTCTTCTTCGAGAGAGGCTTCGACTTTTTTCAAAGCGGCGGGCGATGGCCGACTCGCGGCGATGCTCTC
>JANPAU010000308.1:0-2078 GCA_031430055.1 Akkermansiaceae bacterium
CGACCTGCGGCAGTTCACCCATGATGAAAAAGCGATCAATGGCGTCGTAGATCTCGCGGAGATCGTCGGCCGAGCCAAACGTTTGGTGTGGCATCATGTGGGTAAGGAAATCGCATTCCACCTGAAGGCGCCCAACCACGCGTTGATTTGTGGAAATTCGAATCAACTGGTCCAAGTGTTCATTAACTTTTTCCAAAACAGCATCGACGCGATCCAAATGCGCATCGCTGCCCACGGCGGGGATGCGGGGCGCATCGACGTCGCGCTCGATCCCGCGGGTAGTGGCTGGCAGGTCACCATCCGGGATAATGGAATCGGCATTCCGGCGGAGGACATGCAGAAGATTTTCGAGCCGTTCTTCACCTCCAAGGACGTCGGTAAAGGCATGGGTCTTGGGCTTTCGATCACCCACCGGATTTTACAATCCCACCATGCGATTGTGGAAATTGACAGCCGGGTTGGCGAGTTCACGCGGTTCTGCATCGCCTTTCCTGCACCGAGTTTTTCAGCAGAGCGTGATCGGGTTCTTGATCAACCAGCCTGATCCCAATTTTTAATCCATCATTGATCCCTAACTTTATTTACCACTGCCCCGAATGAGTAACGATACAAACACCTTTGATTACCAACATTACGCGATCTTATTCGTGGATGATGAAGCGACAACTCGAAAGTATTTCCGCCGTCTGTTTAAGGAAAAGTTTAGGATCCTGGAGGCTGAAGATGGTGTCGAGGCGCTCAAGATCTTTCGCGAACATGCGGATGAAATCGGGATCATTGTGACCGATCAGCGGATGCCTAATGAGACGGGGATTGGCTTTTTATCGAAGGTTTCCGATCAATATCCAGATATCATCAAGATTCTCTCCACCGCCTATTCCGACATTGATGCTGCAATCGGCTCGGTCAACCAAGGCGGGGTGTTCCGCTACATGACCAAGCCGTGGGATATTCCCCAGTTGGAGATCACGCTGCGGCGAGCGATGGAATTCTTCATGGTGAAGCGCGAGCGAGATGCACTGCTAGATGCGAACATGGAAAGCATTGGGAATGTCCTCTTGTCCACCCGCCTGGCAGCCTTCGCTTTAGTGCCGGTGTGCGCGAGTATCCCATGTGCTCGTGCGGCTGAGGCACTCGCGTCTTTCGTGCGGAGTGGAGTGGCGGGTAGGCCGACGGCAAGCAGTAGCGATGCAGCGGTGCGGACACCGGATTGGGCCAAGCTTCACGCCAGTCAAGTTCTGCTAGCGACGGGTCTGGGAGTTGAACTTCCGCTGGCTCTTGCGAAGACGGGGTTGGCGGAGCGGAGTGCTGCGCTCACAAGTGCGCTGAATGCTGCAGGTGCCACTGGGATTTCAAGTGTGACTCAGGATGCTCGCTCCCGGCTTGTTAGTTCGCTTGATCCCACGCCATCTCTGCTTGACGCACTGATGGGACGCAATGATGAACCTGCGGCCACTCTAGCAGCTGCCAAAGTAATTGCTGCATATATGGCGGTTTACGATGCCGACGGAATGATCCGCCGCATTCGAGGAGAAGGTCTGACTCTCGAAATTTCCCAGGCTCCTTCGCTCGGAAAATCTACCAGCTCTGGCGCGGAAGTCGGCAAGTGGTTGTTCGATGATCACCAACTTCTCTCGGCCGCGCTGGGCCTGCACTGATCGGCGTTTCAGCGTTTTGGCAAGGGTTCTGAGCGCTCTTGGATCGCTTCATACACCGGCCGAGCTCGTGGCGCGTCTGAAAACGGATCTTCGCTCCTGCTGAGATGGTCCTTAATCAGAAACCAGATCGCGATCGCCAGAAGGAGGGAGAGGACCTTTGCGATCCAGTTGTGGGCCAGGTTCAGTTTCATGAGACGATTTACCGGAGACGAAGATTTCCGCGAGTTTTTCCCGGAATTGTTTTTCAGTGAGATTGCGCTGCAGCACTCCATTTTCGCAGATGGAGATGCCACCGGTTTCCTCGCTGACGACGATGGCGACGGCGTCGGTACGCTCGGTGAGGCCGATGGCTGCGCGGTGGCGGAGACCTGTCGAGCGATCTTTCATTTCCTTCTCCGTCACAGGGAAAACACAGGCTGC
>JANPAU010000309.1:0-3984 GCA_031430055.1 Akkermansiaceae bacterium
AACCGATATCCTAAGGCACCGGCAGGGATGCTGACTGGACTGTTTTTCGCGCTTTACGCGATTTTCCGGATCATCGGCGAGCAATTCCGGGAGCCGGATGCGGCGATGGTAGGCTTTCTCACCAAGGGGCAATTTTTTTCGTTCTTCATGTTCTTTTTCGCGGCGGCTTTCTTCGTCCATGCGTGGAGGCAGAGAGTTGAGCGTTGATGGGGAGAATATAAATAACGGCTGGGCTGAGGCCCTGATCGTTGGGAGGCTTTTTTTGACGGATTATCATGGAATGGCGAGACAGGGTCCGTCACCCTTAATGCCCTGCAAACTAGCAGGGAGATGGAAATCTTCCGGATGGTCGAGCCAGCCGAGAAATTGATCGTCGCTACTTGTTAGGCCTTCGCGCTCCTCTTTTCCGTCTACCTCACGACTTTTCCGCCGAGCGAGAGGATGCGGGCGTTGCCCTTGGCGGCTTCGGCTTCGGGGATATTGCCGTCGCGGACATACATTTGAGAGAGACTGGTCCAGGCGAGGAGGTCGTTGGGCTGGAGGGTGACGGATTGCAGCCCGCAACCGATCGCCTCCTTGATATGACCGGTCTTCAAGAGCGCCATGCCGAGAGCGTGCCAGCCGTCGAAAAAGCTGGGGTCAAGCGCGACGCAGTTCCGATAGAGAGCGATGGCCTCCTCGAATTCGCCGACGGCGAGATGGCCGTTGGCGTCGTCGAAGAGGGTTTGGAGGTCGGCGGGCATGGCGGAATGGACGCGGCGACCTTTGATCGCCGTTACTTAGCGTTTGTAGAGCTGCTCGACCTTGGCTGCCTCGGTCTTCGCGGCGATCCAGGAGGTGAAGGCGATGGTCTCGTTCTCGGTGATGCGGGAGTTGACTTCGGCATCGATCTTGGCGGCGGAGTCGGCGGCTTTCACGACCTCGCGCTTTTCGACGAAGAGGATGAAAGCGCGGTCGGACTCGGTGATGACGTCGGCGATGGTGCCGGAGTCGATGTTGCGGGCAGCTTCGAAGAGATTGCTCGGCTCGCTGGCTTGATCAGGACGATAGGTGCTGATGATGGAGGTGAATGCCTTGGTTTCAGCGATGCCGGCTTCCTTGGCGGCGTCCGGGAAGGATTTGCCGGCAGCGAGCAGGACTCGGATCTTGGTGATGGCTTCATTGGCGGCGGTTTTCATCGCTTCCGCGGCTTTTTCCGCAATGAGCTGGGCGCGTGCATCGGCGCGGGCTTCTTCGAAGGTCTTAGGACGAGATTTTTCTTCGCCGTCGATGCGGGCGACGATCCACTGGTTCTCGCCGACGGCGATGGCTTCGGAGATTTTCGAGAACGCATCGGAGGTTTCCTTGATGAGGAAAAGTTGGTCAACGGCGGTTCCAACGCGGCTGGATGGGCGTATTTTTACATCGAGGTCTTTCGGCGCGGCGCTGCGGGCGAAGAGCTCGGTGGTCTTGATCTCCCAATTGTTAGCCTTGGCGAGTTCTTCGAAGCCGGCGCCTTTTTGTTGTTCGAGGTTGAAAAGGAAGTCGTCGACGAGGGAGTCGAGTTCGAGTTGTTTTTTCCGGCGTTCGTCGTTGAGGGCGGCGGCACGTTTGGCTTTTTCTTCGTCTTTTTTCTTCTTCGCAGCGGCTTTCACTTCCTCACTTGCGGTGGCATCGGCGATGGACTCTGGGGCATCTTTCTCGGCCGTATCAGGTGGCATGACCGGAGTGGCGACGACGTAGGTGAACTTCCGGCGGACTTCGGTGGTGAATGAGTCCGAGATCGACTCCCAATACTTTTTGATTTCTTCCTCGGTGGGTTGGATCTTTTCCTCGAAGGGGGTGAGTTCCAGCTTGGCGAGGTGACCGGTGATCTGCTGGTTTTCTAGAGTGAGGCTGCGGGCGATAGTATCTCGGTCGACGCCGAGGCCGGAGCCGATGATCGAGTTGATTTTCTTCGAAGTAAGGACGTCGGAGGCGAGTTCGCGGAGGTCCTTCTCGGTCATTCCAAGGCGGCCCATGCCTTTTTCGATGAAATTGCTATAAACTTCCGAGCTGAATTTTTGATCCGGGCCGGCGAAGGCGCGGAGAGATTTTAAATAGGCTGAAATTTCTTCCTCGCCTGGAGAGACGCCGAATTCTTCTTTGGCTTGGCGCAGGATCATGCGGCCGGTGAAGAATTTCTCAGCCGCATCGCTCTGGCTGGTGGCCCCGGCGGAGAGGCCCATGAGGAATTGATAGAGCCCGAGGTCGCCGGAGCGGGCGAGGCTGGAGGTGAGTTCCAGCGAGCTATTTCCCAGCGTGTTGAACTCCTTGTCGCTGTAGGTGCGGCCGGCGATTTTCATGACCGGTTGGCCGCTGCTGAGGTTGCGGACCGAGCTGGTGTCCATGAAAAAGAAGCTGATGAAGAGGATCACGAAGACCACGATGATCAGGCCGGTGTATTTGCGGAGATTTTCAATCATGAATGGGTATGGCTGCCGTTGTTGGAAGAGCGGTGAGTAAAGATGGGGATCCGCGTGGCTTCAATGGTAATCCGCGCCGGGGATGGGAAGTCTCTCCATGATGTGCGGCGTCTCAAGGCGAATTTTTGGGAGAATTGAAATTGAGGAAAGTCCGTCGCTGAGGTCATGCGTTGAAGAATCTAGCTTGCCCCACGGTGGAAATCGCGGTTCCTTGGCGGACTTTATGAACTTTCGCTGGTTGAATGCGGTCCTTTGGGGGAATTCGGTGGCTTTGTCGTGGATGTGGGGGCTGGGATTATTTTTCAGCGTTCAGATTACATTCATGTTCGGCCTACAAGGGTTGCTCATGTTCGCGATTCCGAACGCGCTGGGGCTGATGTTGTTCGGATTGCTGACTCACAGCGTGGCAAAGAGTCACAACGGCGGGCAGGAGTCACTGGCGATTTTCTTCGACAAGTTCTCCAAGCCCTTTCGGCTGATTCTCTATCTTTACCAAATTGTTGCGCTCTCGCTGACGGTGTTCGCGCTGGTGAAATATCTGTTCGTCCCGCTCCAACTCGCTAGCGGTCCGCTGCTGGCGATCTATCTTTGTCTGATCGTCTTCGTCATTTTGGCGGCGGGTTGTTTATTTGGAGAGGAGTTTGGCATCGCGAAAATCAAGATCAGCCATGCCATGTTAGGCGGGCTGCTGGTGATCTGCATGGGGACGATCCTGTTCAACTTGAACCCCTTTTCCCCTCAACCCTTTCAGTGGAAATCGCCCTTCGAGGACGAATGGCGGGGTGCTCGCTTCTTCGGTTATGCGATACCGTTAGTGATCGGCTTGTTAGTGGGGCCATGGCTGGACCTTCAACATTGGCAGCGCGCGATCCAAATCCACCGGGAGAATACCTCGATCCGCGCGAGTTATTTCTTCGGCGGAGTATTCTTCTTTTTGATGCTGTTATTCCACGGTTGCTTGGCGATGTGGGTGATGCGGGTGGATGGCAGCCATTTCGTCGCCAACGAGGGACTTGAAGGTTTCAAATATGCGCATGACCTGGTCACTCATTATTTCCAAAGCAATCCAGGCTCGGAAGGAATCATGCGGATGGCCTACTTCGGATTCCTCGCAATTTGCGCTCTCACCACCTTGGACAGCGGTTACATCGCGCTGAAGTGGTTCCTGGAGAAGAACGTTGAGAAAAGCGAAAATATGCTTATTTCACTTATCCCGAAGCAGATTCTCGGGTCCCCGGTGCCAACCTTCTTCGTGATCGGTGTCATCACGCTCATCGGACTCTTGGCGAAGCTGCAGCTCGAATATTTCATGGTGTTTTATGCATCGTTCTTCGTCGGCTACGCGGCACTCGCCATCGCCCGCTGTTACGTCCCGAATTCTCAACACCCGCTGCCGCAGATTCGGATGTTCATGATGTCCAGCGTCTCGTTGGTGATCTTTGCCTTTGGCTACATGAGCAGCCAAACGCCGTTGATGATTCTGGGCGCGATTCTTCCGTTAGTCTACGTCGTCTGGCTCGTCTTCAATGCGGACTTGCTC
>JANPAU010000310.1:0-4939 GCA_031430055.1 Akkermansiaceae bacterium
GGATGCCGCCGGCGGTGGTGTAGCCGACGGGTGTGGTGTAGGTGATTTCTGCCGCAAACGCGGGGAGGGCGAGGGAGAATACGAAGGGGACAAGTGACAGAGTTCGCACAATGAGAAATGAAGCAATCTTGGGAGTAGGAAGCAAGGAATTTATGAACGCGGGTGGTTAGGGGCGAGGTGAGGAGGCAATGGGAGGGGGGATCAAGGGGGAGACAATGGAGGAGAAAGCGGGGATCAAGAGAGGCGGGGCGGCGGTTCTTGAGCTTTTCTTTCGCGATTCATTGGCGTGCGCTCTTATCAAGAGTGCGCTACCTTTTCGCGGCGCATTGGCGAGAGGGCGCTGCTTTTTTGATTCCTTGGGTAGCTGCGGCGGAAATTTCTGACAAATTTGGGATCGCTTGGCGTTTTCATCCCTGTAAGGCTCACGCCGGACGAAACATTATTACTCTTTATGAAACTCACTATTCTACGCTCCCGTTCCCGCCGCCGTGCGGGATTTACTTTGCTTGAAATGGTCATCGTACTTGGAATCATCGCGATGATTCTGGGCGGCGCGATTTTTGCGATGAAAGGAATTAGCGAGACGGCGAAAGTAAGCCAAGCCGAAGCCGATTTCAAGAGCATCGATACCGCGCTTATGAGCTACAAGTTGCTCGCTGGCAATTATCCAACCACCCAGCAAGGCTTAAAGGCACTCGTGGAAAAACCAAGTTCCACACCGGTTCCACGCCGCTGGAACCAAACCTCGAAGAAAATACCAGTAGATCCGTGGAAAAACGATTATGGTTATCGTTTCCCGGGCAAAAAGACCGCCAGCGAGCCTGAAATTTTTACCAAGGGTCAAGACGGCATGGAAGGCACCCAAGATGATCTTAGCAGCCAAGACGAATAAGCCGCAGCGAGGCTTCACGCTCATCGAGATCGTCATGGTGCTAGCGATTTCTGCCATGCTCATGGGCGGAGCCATCGGGCTGATGATCTTCTCGTCGGACGAGCGGGTCTTGCGCAATGCTTCGGGGGAGATTGAGCTGTTGGCGAAGAATGCGCGGACGATTTCCATTCTCAACCAGACGCCTTACGCTTTGGAATTCCGGGAAGGAACCGTGCGTTTACTGCCGTTCGCCCAGGCAGGGCAGGATCTTGAAAAATCGAAGAAATCGCGGGGGGACGCCGAGGAGGAAAGTGTCGGTGAGAGCCGGCAAATCCAGCTAGAAAGCGGCGTGGAAGTGGCCGTCCGCCATTGGAATTCTGAGGAATGGCTCAAGACCGAGAAGAAGAATGTGCATGTGTGGCGATTTGATCCCGATGGACTTTGCGAGCCACTATCCGTGAAATTGACGTTGGGGAAAAGTTGGTCGGTGGATACTTACCATCCGCTCACGGCTACCATCAGCGAGAGCGAACTTGAAGCGAAATGACTTACTCCCACCATCGTGGCCGACGCGGATTCCTTCTCCTTGAGATGGTTCTGGCGTTGGCTGTGTTTGGGATGGCGGCGACGGGATTTGCGGTGGCTTTGAACCGCATGGCGAAGGTGGCGGGGCTGGCGCAGAGTGAGTTGCGGATCACGCGGATTCTGGACAGCGCGCTGGATGAGACGATTTCGCTGCCGACGCTGGAAGAGGGTGTGACTGATTCCGAGGCGGGGGACACCGGGGTGGATCTGACCACGACCATCGAGCTTCTGAAGGAGCTTGAAAACGAGGAAGGCCAGCCATTGCAGGAGATGTATTTGATCAAAATCGAAGCCAAGTGGTTCGAAAACAGTGAGTGGCAGAGCCGCATCGTGGAGACTTGGCGCTACGGACGGATGTATCAACCATGAAGATTTATCCCTCCAGCCCCCGCCGCCGTGGCTTCACACTGCTTGAGCTGGTGATCGCCATGGGTCTGCTGGCGATCCTCGTTGGGATGATTTTCACCACGGCCCGGACGTCGCTGGCATTGGGAAATACCATCGTGAAGACGCAAAATGAGGAAATGCTCCAGCAGGCGTTTTTCGAGTTGCTGAATCGGCGATTTTCCAGTCTCCCGGGGAACACGCGCTTCAATCTGGCGGTCAGTGACTCCGGTTCTCACTATATTTCAGATCTGACTCTTCAAAATGTGCCGCTGAGCTTCACTTGGGGCGGGCAGGCGCGCATCGCCAAGGCGGTGCAACTCAGCACGGTCAAGCGCCGCAGCGGCTATCTCGACGTCGTTCTCAGGTATTTCGAAAACGAAGTCTTGGAGGATCCCGCTGCCACAGGCACGTCACCGGCCGATGAGAAGCCCTTCGCCGAGATCGTGCTGCTGACGGACGTCGCTTACTTCGAGTGGCGCGTGCTCGACGGTCGCTCGATGGAGTGGCAATACGATTGGGAAGTGCAAGGACGGCTGCCCTTGCAAATCGAGCTCACCCTGGCGATCGGGGCGAAGGGCGAGGAAATCCGCCAGATTTTCTGGATTCCTCCGAAGCAGAACCCGGAGGTGCTCATGCGCCAAATGCAGCAAGGTGCGGCAAACACCGGGGCCGATTCAGGCGGCGTGAACATCGGTGGCGGCAATTTAGCCCCTTCTCCCGGCGGCGGCGCGAGTCCTCCAACGATTCAAATCCCCAAGAAATGATTTTCCCCACCTCCATGCCTAGGAAATCCTCCGGTGCCGCGCTGATGGCGGTGCTGTGGCTGATCGCGATTTTATCGATGGCGTGCATGGCAACTTTGCGGGTGATCTCCTTCGACATGGAGCTGGCCTCGGCCAAGGTCCACGGCTCGCGCGCCCGCCAAGTCGCGGAAATGGGCATCGCCGTGGGCTCGAATCCGGTGGTCAAGCGCTCGGATCCGATCCTCCACTATTCCGGCGAGATGGGTGAGACCTTCGACGTCAAAGTCATTTCCGAAGGAGGCCGATTTAATATCAACTCGATCATCCTGCAAGACGACAAGGCATTGCTCAAATCCATGTTTATGGACTGGGGCCTCGAGATCGACGTCGCGCAGGAAGTCGCCGATGCCCTAGCCGACTGGATCGACGCGGACGACGACGAGCAGCTCAACGGGGCGGAGGTCAAATATTACGAAGCCGAGGGCCGGATCAACCAGCCGTTCAACCGGCCATTTTACGATATCAACGAAGTGAGCCTCGTCCGTGGCATGGACATGGTGGAGGCCGTGCGCCCGGATTGGCGTGATTGGTTCACCATCTGGAGCAGCGGCGGACTGGATCTCAATGAGGCGTCGGCCGAGCTGATCGCCGCTGCGGCTGAGATTTCGGTGGAGCAGGCTGAGATCATCCCCGAGACCGTGCGCGGGACTGATGGCATCCGCGACACCACCGACGACGTGCCATTCCAAAATACCGCCGCCGCGCTTGATCTTTTGGGAATCGATGCAGAGAGTCGCCCAGACATTGTGAAACGATTTACCGTGAACGACTCGACTACCCGCATCGAAAGCATCGGCTTCGCAGAAGGTGCGAAACGCAAAATCACCGCCATTGTCCGCAACCGCACCGGCAAGCCGGCCCTCCTCGAACGCACTGAAGAAATCATCCCGTGAGCAAATCCACCGAAAACGTTCTTCTCGTCCCCGGCGAAGCGGGTTGGGAAATCTGGACCAGCCAGACCACCACCGACTTCACCCTCCATGCCGCCACCGCCATCGAGCGGGCCAGCGATCTTACGGACATTCCTAGCGGTGATTTGCTGCTGCTTTTCCCGGTCAAGGCGATCACCGCGGTGCCGCTGCGTGTCACCAGCGATGACGACGCCCTTTTCCCGGATCTCGCCGCGCTTCATGCCGAGCGCCTCGGGCTGCGGCCGGATCCGATGGCTGGGCAGCTGACCGATGTTTTTGTGATCGCCCGCGAGGCGGATAATACCGCTCTCGTGTCGATTCTGCTGCGTGCTCCGGGCGATGGTGACATGCCGCCGCGAGGGCCGAAGAGCTTCGATATTTCGCCACGGGCCTTTCCGCTGGCAGGAGATGCTCTGGCCGTGTGGAGAGAATTCGGGCGCTGGGTTTTCAGTCTCTCGCACCAAGGAAATCTCGTTTATTGCCAAGCCACCTCCATCACTGCGGCCAGTCCAGACGCGGATTTGGCGAGGGAAATCCGCTTGGCGCTCATCCAGCTCTCGATGCAGGGGCTGGAGATCTCGCCGAGCCGAATTCTGCTGTGGAGCAGCTCGGAATCAATCAATCACGCGGCGCTCTCCTCTGCCTTCCGGGCACCGGTGGAAGTCGCGCCCCGCCCGGCACCGATTCTGCCAAATCCACTCAGCAAGCTGCTCCCTGCCGATGTCCGAGCAGCTCGGCGCGAGGCGAACCGCCGGAAAAATGTCATGCTCGGCGTGGCCGCCGTCGCGCTGCTCTATTTAGGAATCATCGGGTGGTTCGGCTACGGACTGTGGAAAGATAGCTCGGAGACCCAGAAACTCTTACTCCAAGCCAAGCAAGCCGCGCCCGACGGCGAGGCTTATGCCCTCCACATCGCCAAGTGGGATGAACTCGTCGATGTCATCGATCTCACCAATATACCGGTCGATATTCTCAAGCGCATCGCCGACTGCATCCCACCTAACAGCGGCCTACGCCTCAAGACTGCGGATATCAGCGCCTCCGAGGTCAAGCTCTCCGGCGAGGCTCCGCAACTTCAGGCGGTGAACACCTTCAGCCTCAACTTGGACAAAAAAACCGACCTCGACCGCTTCGAGTGGCAGCTCCCCGGAGGCGACCAATCGACTCGCGGCTGGGATTTCCACTACACCGGCCAAGTGTCCAAGGCCCCTTGATTCATCCCGTCGCCGACAAATCCTTTTCATCGCGGCATTAAACGGATAACAGTCCCTTCCCGACCGTCGATTTCCTCCTTTTTATTCTCTCATCCATGTCCGTCCGCGAAAAAAAGCTCATCCTCTTCTTTGCCCTCGCGGGCTTCGTGATCCTGAATTTCCTGGTTT
>JANPAU010000311.1:0-6267 GCA_031430055.1 Akkermansiaceae bacterium
GCTTTTACGACCGGCGGAGCAGGTTTGACCAAGATCGGTGGCGCGGTGGGAGCTACGGGATCGGCCGTAGGTGCGGGCTGCGAATTGATGTCATCGTCTCCGCCGAGTGGGAGTGCGCGGAGCACGGGACGGGCGCTTGGATTCACAGAAGGAGCCGGTTGCTGGGCGAAAACGAGCGTGGTGAGCGAGATGAAGATCGGTGAAACGTAGCGGAGCATGAGATGGAATCGGATAGGAATTAGGCGGTAACGGCGGCAAACGTCTCAAGCCGACCTGCGATGGCAGCGGGGACGACTGCGCGGACAAGGATGTCATCGCCCTCGTAATCCGTCGAGAGCACCTTGGCATCACGGTGGAGCAAGCTAACAAGATCGGCGCGATTTTGTGGGATCCGGTAGTCGATGTGTTGGACGCGGTCGGCGAGGACTTGGCTGCAAATTTTGAGAAGTTCCTCAAGGCCAAGCCCGCTGACGGCCGAGGCGTGCAGGGCACCGGGGAATTTTTTGTCGAGGGCGATGAGTTCGAACGGATCGGTAACGCGGTCGATCTTGTTGAGAACGGTGATGGTAGGTTTGTCGCCAGCGCCAAGTTCTGCTAGGACTTCGAGAGTGGTATCGTGAAGGCGGTCGATTTCCGGTGAAGTCGCGTCGAGGATATGAATCAGGAAATCGGCGAGAGCGGCTTCTTCGAGAGTTGCCTTAAATGCTTCGATCAAGCGATGGGGAAGATTTCTTACGAAACCAACGGTGTCGGTGATGAGCAATGGCTGCCCATCCGGGAGCTCGATGCGGCGAGTGGTGGTATCAAGCGTGGCAAAGAGCATGTCTTTGGCCATCACATCGGCACCGCTCAGGATGTTGAGCATGGTGGACTTGCCGGCATTGGTGTAGCCGACGATGGCGGCATGGGGCGTGGCAAATTTCTCGCGCTCCTTGCGCTGGGTTTTCCGTTGTTTGCGGACGAGTTCAATTTCGCGCTTGGCGCGGTCGATGATCTGATAGGCGAGTCGGCGGTCGACTTCGATTTGTTTTTCACCCATGCCGCGAGAAGCGCCGCCACCGGCACCGCCGCCGGAGCCAGCGGACTCGCGGTCAAGGTGGCCCCACATCCGCGCGAGGCGGGGAAGGGCGTATTGCATGCGGGCGAGCTCGACTTGGAGGCGGGCTTCTTTAGTCTGGGCGCGCTTGGCAAATATATCGAGAATCACTTCCTCGCGGTCGATCACGCAGAGGTCGGCAAGTTTTTCCCACTCGCGCTGTTGGGAAGGGGCGAGGCCGTTGTCGATGACGATGACGTCGCACTCATGCGCACGGGCAAGCTCGACGAGTTCAGCGGCCTTTCCTGTGCCGCAGAGGAATTTTTTGTGCATCTCGCGGCTGCGGTAGAGCACGGATTCGATCACTTCGACGCCGAGGGTTTTCACCAATTCTGCAAGTTCTTCGAGTAATGATTCCGACTCAGTGGCCTCGCGGGCATCGAAGTAGAAGCGCACCAGTAAGGCGCGCTCAATCATGTCCGGCTTTTCTCTGACTTCAAACATCCGCAGAAGGAGTAGCACCGAAGCCACCCTTCGGCCATGTGAATTTTTGGGCGAGCTTGACCTTTAGCGGGTTTCTTCTTGGACCCAGCGTTCGTGACCCCACAGGCCCCAGACGATTCCAGCGAGGCCGAAGGTGAGCAACATCGGAGGAAGTGCCATCGTTAAGCTGATCCCGATCGGTCCGATGGCGACCAGTAGATCGTCATTGATCAGATGAGGAGCGAGTATAAAATACAACCTTGCAAGCAGCAGGCAAATTGCTCCGATGGCCATCATCGTGCCGCCCCAGGATTCGTACCTGCGAGCGAGTTGAACAGCGGCGAGTCCAAGCAGGCCGAGACCGATCGCCCCGAGGGCGTCAAACATCAGGCCGTTTTTTAATATCGTTTCAAGTAGTGAATTCACGGGGGGGAGTCAGGGGGGAGGGCGAAAGCTTCCTGGGGGAGGAAGTGGGGGAAAAAACCTTAGCATGCATGGCCAGTCCAAGACCAAAAATGAGCCAACCGCTGTTCATGACCACCAATTTAACGGCGTGCCAAGCAAGGGCGGAAGCACCGCCGCCATGGGAGTGGTCGAGCGGAGAATAGCGAACAATGATCCCCGCATCGTAAAGCGGCATCATCACGGCGTAACCGAAACCCAGCATCAGCGAGCCCGCTGCGATCAGGCGAGCAGTCCAGCCTTCAGAAAATTTGCAAAGTCTCCAAGCAACGATCATCAGGAACACTCCCATGACGATCATGAAAACCGGGCGAATCGCCTCGATGGAGCCGAGTGGTAAAGAGCTTCCGAAATTCATTTCCTGTGAATATGCTCTTTATAAGTCATTGATCAATAATAATGAATGACGGATCAATTGGATATAAAGTTATTAATAAATCTTAAAAAACTTGATCTTTTATTATTGATTAAAATTCAGAACAACTAAAGCATTTTGCTGATTTCCCTTGGTAATTATTGATCTCGTCTAGTTCACAAGCTTCCAATTTAAGACGATTTTCTGCTTCGAATTGGTTCTTTGAGAGGGGGGATGCTCGAGGGGTGTAGGACAAAAAAGTTAAGCGGGAAGAATGACCGGATCAGAAGTCCACCGCCTTGATTTGGTTTGTTGTTGGTCGAGAAGTTCAGACATCCTGATCCGGTCGGAAAATGATTTGGCGCATTTCGGGTCTGGCTGGGTGGATCAGACGAGTGCTCCCCACTGAAGAAGCGATCAAAGGAGCAAGAGATCGCGAAATTGCAGGCCGAGGCCGCGCGGTTGGCGGCGGGATGAAGTGAGTGGTGGGAAGGCATTGCGATCAAGGCAGATCTCATTTTCCCCATTCCCCGGAAATTCCCTCGCTTCTTGATTCTTCCAAACCGCGCCGCTCATTGAAGATTGCAAAACTGAATTCGCCCCTCAAAAACTACGAGCAGGATTGCCTGACCTGCCGTGATTTTGCCACCTAGCAGCGCCTCCGCCATCAACGTGCCCAACATCTGGTTCACCACTCGTTCCAGATTTCTGGCACCGTATTCCACGCTGAAACCTTCTCGCAGGATCAACTTCGCGACGCTGTGCTCTTCCATGAACTCGGACATGTCGAAGCGGATCAAGCGTCGCTCGTCGTGAAACAAATTATCCGCCAGCGCCTTCGCCAGTTCGGTTTTGCCGGTGCCGCTGGGACCGACGAATAAAAACAAACCCACCGGTCGCCCGGGCTTTTTCAATCTCGCCCGCAGCGCCGCTTCCTCCAGCGCCACCCCGTGATGCGCTTTCAATCTCGGCCGCAACGCCAGCAGGATGGCCACCGCTTCATCCGCGCTCGGTTCCTCGATCCTCACCGCTTGGAACCGCCGCTCCGGCGCGCCGTCCTTCTCGATGGTCTGGCGGTATTCCCGGATCGTCGTCGCGCCGATCACTCGGATCGCGCCACGGGCCAGCGCGGGCTTGAGGATGTTCGCCGCGTCCATGCTGCCGCTCGCCGATCAAAGGAATTCGCTTCCATGAAAAAATGCTGGAACGACCCCGAAGTTTCATCTATGCTCACACGATGAATGCGGCAGCTCAATCCTACCAACGCTTGGAGGAGGAAGTCCTCCAGCTCCCGCGCGTGAATCGCTCCCAACTCGCCAGCCGGATTCTGGAAAGCTTGGATGAGGACGAACATGAGCTGAATCCCGAATGGCGGGATGAACTGCAGCGGCGGGTCGGGAACATCGACGCAGGAAAGGCCAAACTCATCCCCGCCGAAGACCTTTGGAAAGAGATCAATCAACGCTTTGGCACAACCGTTTAAGCCATGCGGGTGAATTATGACGACGCAGCCCGCGAAGAAGGGTTCGAAGTCGCCGAATGGTATGGGGCGCAACAGAAAACTCTCCAAACCCGCTTTCTGGCGAAATGGAAGGATGCCGAAAACCGCATGGTCGCCAGCCCGCAAATCCATCGTTGTTTTGAAGGTGACCTGCGCAAGTGCCGTTTCGATGTTTTTCCCTATGCACTGGTCTTCCGAATTCGCGGCGATGAATTGCAAGTCATCGCTGTCATGCACATGAGCCGACGCCCCGGCTATTGGAAAGAGCGGCGTGGCAACACGCCGTAGCCGCCTCTCCCCATTTCAGCTTGGCAATATTGCGCATTACAGTTGTCCGGTCTTTTCCCGTCAACCGCGCCCCCTCATCCGCCGTGAGCGTTCCCACCGGAATCCCACACCGCGCCGCCACCGCCGCCGCAATCTCCTCTCTCCCCACAACGTGGCTGCTGCGTCTCGCAGCAGGTCGTGCATCTTCATCGTGGCTGCCGCGTCTCGCGGCAGGCCGTGCTTGCGGCGTCTCGCAACTCTTCTCTTCGATCTGCGGCGTCAAAGTCCGAAACCTCACCGCCTGGAACCGCCGCTCCAGCGCGCCGTCCTTCTCGATGGTTTGTAGCGGTGCGTCTATGACCGCCGCACTTGTCCCATGAGGGCGAAACGCCATAGCCCATGACGCTACCAGAGCAAAGGCACTCCATAAGCCAGGAAATCCTCATCACGAGTTACAATCGTAAGCCCTTCAACCTGTGCCTGAGCGATAATCAGTCGATCAAACGGATCGCCGTGATGCCGGGGCAGCGTGATCAAAGCCTCATAATGCTCCACGGCAGGTGGCAAAAACACAAAACCGTTCGCTTCAAGCACACCGGGAAAAATCACCCTGTAATCTGTCTGAAGCTTGAGTTTGCCGATGCTTACCTTGATCGCCGTCTCCCAAGCCGATGCGTGGCTTACAAAGCGTTCGTTCGTGTCGTCCTCCATGGCAGCCCGGGCTTTCGGACTCAGAATTGGATTCCCTTCGCAAAACCACAGCAGCGCGTGCGTGTCGATCAGCAATCTCATGCCATGTAGTCCTTGAAATCCTCCAGTGGCTCATCGAAATCCGGGGACAGCGAAATTTTTCCACGCAAGCAGCCGAAGCCTTTCAAATTTTCCACAGAACCCGCCATTCCACGTTCCAATGCCACACCGACCGGTTCCAGTTCCGCTCTCACACGGATGGATTGGTGCTGCCAGGCCTTAGGCAGAGGCAAATGCAAGGTGCCGTCCGCATCAGGCTCGATAACCGTGGTGATCAGGTTCATGGCGGTGAAGATACTGGATTTCCCGGCTTTGTAAATCACTCAGGCATGCTGCCACTGGGCGATCCTCGGATTCTCCTGTAGCGGCTTGTCTCTGACCGCCGTATTTGTCCCGTGAGGGCGAAATGCCAGAGAAAAGTTCCTGAATTCTTTCTCGGACTATCAACTCTCAACCATCAACTCTCAACTTCTTCTCCCCTCCGCCAGCAACTGCGCGAAACCCTCGACAATCCCGGTCTTCCCCACGCCCGGCTCGCCCACCAGAATCAGATTGTTCTTCCGGCTTTGCAGCAGGATTTGCAGGTTTATGATTTCTTCATTCGATGATTTCCCAACGGCCTGTTTTTTGGAGCCAAATCTACGAATCCGGTTCTTCTGCTTTAGCTTTTGAATATTCCGTTTCACCGTGGCTTCGCTTACCCGTAGTTCTCGCGCCAAGGTGGCGTAATCTGCATTCGGCGTTTCCTGAATTTTGTTTAAAAGGTCATTTATCGGGTCGCTCTGACCCTTTAAATTGATTGTATCAGGTGCGTCTTTGCCTTTGATTGATGCAATTAACGTTCGGACGTCATTTTCAGGCGCATCGGCTTCTACCAAATCCAGATCCTCGACTGGGTTTCGGGTCACGATGACCCGAAAAAGGCAACCGTCATGGTCGTCGGCAAATTCGATCTGCGGCCATTGTTCCAGGGCACGTTTGATGCCGGAGTCGAGGCCGTGGTGAGGCAGAAGACCTTTGGCGACGTAGGAAACCAGGATCAGATTGCGGATGTTCGAGTTGCCGTTGCGGATTTTTTCGACCGTCAGGTTGTTGGGCAGGTGGCCGGGGCTGATGATTTCGATGCGGTTGTCGAAGATGAACACGCGGATCGGCGCGTTCACCAGGTAGTCGCGGTGGACGAGTGCGTTGACCAGCAACTCCTCGAAGACGCTTTCCGGAATCTCCGGTCGTCCGGGCGCGTTCACTCCCCGCCCCGCTTGCACCTTGTGCAGGTTGCGCATGATGAAGCCAAGGGCATCGGCGAAGATCTTCTGCAGCGGGCCTTCAAAGTCCTCGGTGTCAGGCGGTCTGATATTGCAGTTCTTGGAAATTGAGTTGCGGCGAGCGACGTGAAAGGTGCAGCAGTTCAAT
>JANPAU010000312.1:0-2361 GCA_031430055.1 Akkermansiaceae bacterium
CGATACCGCAACATTCATGTTTGATTTGCTCAACGACGGAACCTACGATCCTGCATTGACCTTCACCCGCATCAACACAAGCTTCACGGGAAGCAATTCGCAACTCTTCGTCGGTGGTGGCAATGGATTATCCTTCGACAACATCAGCGTCACTGCCCCGATTCCTGAGCCATCCGCCGCTCTGCTCGGTGGACTCGGAGTTCTCGGTCTTTTGCGCCGCCGCAGAATCTGATTGTTTCCCTGATACTGTTTTTTAAAATCCAAAAAGAGGGTGGGGGCAACTCCACCCTCTTTTTGTGTCCACCCGTCGCCATGCTCAAGAGCATCTCGAAAGCGGCAGAAATTGCCCAAGCGGGTGATGTGATCACGGTTCATGCCGGAACTGTGGATTTGAGTGCAATAAGGAGAAGTGGTTTGAAACCCCTTCTCTTTTATGGCAGCGAAGAAAGGGACAATAAGGTCCCTTCTCCTTATTTTATATCCTTGGCAATCGGCGGGAGGAGAATGGGAGGTGCGCCGGTGATTTGGAGTTTTTTCTCCTTGATGCACAAGACGAGCGCTGTGGCTGCGGTGGCCGAGAGACGCGGAGCTGCGGTGTAATCCTGCGGGTTGTTGTCGCGGTTCGGCTGGTAGTAGAAGGTGCCGTCCGGGCATTGGCTGAGACTGAACGACCAGCGGTTGTGGTCCATCAGCTTACGCATGCTGGCGGGATCCGTCGCTGCGCCAAGGCCGGTCCAAACGAAGCCTAATAACGGGCAGCCGTGGGTGTCCGTGAAGGTGTCGGGATTTTTACCGATGCAGCGGGCGTTGCGTTTGGAAAATGAGGTGAACTTGGGGCTGGCGGCGGCATCCACGAAATGGGCGACGGCGGAGGCTCCGGTGCGGCCCATGTCGGCGTAGCCATCTCCGCCCACCGCATCGGCATACCAGACGTAGCCCATTTCATTGGTGCCCTTGGCGATGAATTCATGGGCGGCGGTGAGGCGTGCGCGGTCCACGGTGAGGCCGCAGCGTTCCATCAAGGACCAAGCGGTCATGGCTTGTGCGGTGGTGATATTCATGCCGCCGTAGCCGTTTGCCCCGGAAGTGTAGAAACCATGGCCAAATCCGCCGGAGATATGCTCGGTCTCCGGGGGGACGATTTTGCCCTGCTGGGCTTGCACCAGCCACAGGTTGATTTCTTCCAGCTCTTTCAGCACCCATTTCTCACGGGTGATGAGGTAATACTCGGCCAGGGCGGTGCCATAGAGCGTGTAATCCCACGTGGGCAGTCCCTGTGATGCTGTCCCGGTGGTGCGCTCGGCCATTGCTTTCATGGCTTTTTTGACCTCGGCCATGTAGCGCTTGTCGCCGCTGCCTAGTAATGCCATGGCTGCAAAGGCGTTGATGTGAGGGCGGTCGCTCCAAGTGCCGTCGGGGCGCTGCGCTTTGCAAAGCCAGTCACAGGATTCCTTGAGGAGAAGGTCGCTCTTCTTGCATTTAAAAGGATAGGTCTCCGAGAAGGCGCCGTATTTGATGGGAACTAGCAGTTCTACTTGGATTTTTTTGTCCGCGCGCAACACGTCGAGCAGCAGCTTGCCGGCCAGTTTGCCCTGACTTGTCTCCAAGGCGTTGCCGAAGTCCATGACCGGACCTTGGTAGCCGAACTTGCCCACGCCGTAGCCGAATTTGTGCGCGGTCAAGAAGGATTTCTTGTTGGCTCCGGTGATTTTGTCGCCCACTTCCAGTTTCCCGAACGCGGGGCTTTTTTTGAAAACGAACATCACTTCGAGGTGGGTGGGTGCCTCCTGGGTGACCATCGCCCGTGCGCCGGTGATGCCTAGATTGATGAACCAGCCGGGGACTTCAGCATCCGGGCCGACCTCTGTTTTAACATTGCCCCAAGGTGTGTTATCAAACGACCAAGCGGGATTACTGGTGAGTAAAAAAACGGCGAGCAGTGGAATCTGTGCAGCACGAGGTTTCCAAGAGGTTTGTTGTTTCATGAATGTATAGAACGGGATTTACGGGTGAAATTGTATGACAATTAAGATTTTTCGGGATTTCTGAAACATGGAGTCGCTTGGAGGCTACGGGAATTTGATCTCGGCGGATTCGCCAGCTGCGAGATCTTGCTCGGCGACGGTCTTGCCGCCTGCGGTCACGGTCAGGTGTTGGCCATCGCCTTTGCGTTCCACCACCACATCGAAGTTCCGGCCAAATGCCCGGACGGAGCGCAGCGCCATTTTCGGCCAGCCATCGGGCAGGCGAGGGGTGCAACGAAAGCTAGAGAGACCGCTGGGCCGCAGGCCGAAAAGCCCCTCGGTGAAAATCCGGCAATACAGCGCGCTCTCGGAGGAAAGGTGGCGTTGGTCGCCCTCG
>JANPAU010000313.1:0-2606 GCA_031430055.1 Akkermansiaceae bacterium
CGGCCACGGTGTAAATCTGGGTTGTGCCATTCTGGGCGGTGACGATGTAAGTTTGCGGCGTGGTGAAATCCCGCGTGGTGCCGGAGACGGGACTGATGCTCGCAAAGGCGGAAAACGTGAAGGTCGGCGCGAGGTTAGTGACCGCTTGGTTCGGTGACACGGACAACGTGATGTTCGTCCCCGCGATGGTGGCCGGGCCGAGTGCTCCGAAGTCGCAGGTCAATATCGTCTTAGCCGTGCTGGCGGGAGCGACGGTGACCGTCACGGTGTAGTCCGTGGTGAACAGACTGTCTGAAGAGGTGACGATGTAATGCACCGGATTGCTGAAATCCTGGGGCGAGCCGGAGGCTTTGGGGCAGGTCGCGCCGAGCGAGAGCGTGTAGGTGGGTGCGAGGGTGGCCACGTTTGTGCCAAAAGGCACGGTCCATGAAATGGCGGCCGCGCTGGCTGTCACGGGTCCAATGGTCGCACCTGGGCCGAATGAAACGATGTTTGCCGCAGGGGGCAACGAAGGTGCCACTTCCGCGAGGCTAGAGTCAGAAAAGCGGAATTCATCGTTCATGTAATCGCCTGCATTGTTGCTTTGGACGGTGAGGAAATCGTTTGTCGAAAATGACGCCTTCTGGGTGGCGGTCAGAGTGGTTCTCTGCATCACGCTTGCAGCACCGCTGCCTTGAGTTGCAGCGTTGAGTTCCGCTTCCGTCAGTCCGCCGCTCTTGAAATTGTCATACTGCGCGACACTGAGAATCCACGACGTAATCGTCTGGCTGGTGGCCGTCGCAGCGCCCGAGGCAATGAGGTTTTCGACCTTGAAGAGAACGAGATACGTGGAACCCTGCGTCACGGCCGTGCCGCCGGAGTTGGTTTGGTAGTTAGGATTGGTGGTATTTCCACCTACCCGGATGTCGCCGACGGTTTGGTTGTAACTTTTTGGCGTTACGCCGAAGCTGGTGTTGGCATTGAAATCGGTTCCATTGGCCTGTTTGCTCACAATGTAGCTCAAGAGCGTACTGGAATTGTCTACGACGCCTACGGACTGGAACAAGAAGCTACCCCAAAGCGTCCCCGTCTTGTTGACGTTGAGTGGGCGGTAGTAAATTTGTGAGCTGCTGTTCTGAGCACAACCGCCTGCCACCGCGAGGTCGCTGAACGCAAGTCCGGTGCTGCGGTATTTCCCGACACCTTGCCAATTGCTGCTCAGGCCCGTGCCGCCGTTAAAAGCAGCACCCAGCGCGGCATTGTCGGCCTGCCCTGCGTAATTGAATCCTTCATAAACGATCACGCCCGCCTGCGCGGTGGCCGAAACAGCCAATGCCAGCCCGGCAAGGGCGATCGATTTCAGAGTAGATTGCAGCGAGTGGATTCGTGATGGGATTTTCATGGAGCGTGGATCGTCGGGCGAAACCTTCGGGAATTATCCTCAGGTCATGTTTTGCAGCTTAATTAATTAATGAATGGTAAGTTGCCTTAATTCAGCTGCGGCAGAGGCGCTACTTTTCATTCAGCGCGAACTGGGTTTACAAAAGCACCAGTTTGAAAGCAACTCATCTTTGCCTCAGGTGAAATAAGTATTTTGCAAGCGCCCGCTAATGAGTCCCCTCCCCTGCGGAATTTCCGGACGATGAAAAAGGCGGCGGCACATTGTCGCCGATTTCCTCCATGGCGGGTTCGCGTTGCGCTTCAAGCTCGCTGCGGGTTTTGGCGTCGGCGTGTGTGAGCCAAGCATCGCGGACCTCCTGCGTTTGCTGAAGCAGCGCTTTTTCCATGGCAAGAACCGCTTCCCCGCGGACCACGTCGTCTTGAAGCGCGTGCATCCAGGTGAATGCCGCCGCCGCATCGGCCTGCGCCCATTGAGAAACGATGATCGAAATTCCCTCGCTGCGGGCCGGACCCGGTGGAAACGAGATTGTCCAAGCGGCGGCATCCGGCGCGGATTTGGCAGCCCAGCGTTGCAAGACTTGCACCACGGCGACATCAAACTCATGCCCGACGATGCCAGATTCCGACATCAGATTGGCCGCCCGTTGCGGATCGCTCTCGGCCAAGACCAGCGCAATCTGTCCTTTCGCCGCAGCGATTTCAGGTTCACTGCCGAGGCTGTCCGCCCACGCCAGGGCTTCATCCGGGTTCTGCTCGGTAAGCCGCATGGCAAAATGCCGAACTAAGAGGATTTTCTGCGAATGGTCGGCGGAAAGTTGCAAATAGGCGTCGCGAGCAAGCTCGGGATCAATTTCGAGAGCATTCCACGCGACTTCGGCAATGATTTTTTCCCGGGCCTCGGGAGATGGGTCTGAAGCTGCGGCTCGGAGTTTCTTCCGCAATTCGTGCCGTGGCGTCGGCGGATTTTCGCGCGGCGCGTTACCGCTCCGTCGGACTGACGGGGCGGCTGAAAGATCCCCCTTGGGCGAGTTCGAAGAGCCGGATTTGTCACAGGAAACCAACAACAAACCGGGCCAGAGGATTGCGAGAAGACGGGAGGTCACGGAGTCACGCTCAGGTTGCTGAATTGCGAGCTGTTTAAGATGGTGTCGCTGCCGCTGCTAACTGCGAGACCGATGTAGCAACTCGTCGCCATTGTCACCGTGGTGCTACCGACCGAAACCCAG
>JANPAU010000314.1:0-4651 GCA_031430055.1 Akkermansiaceae bacterium
ATTGGCCGACTTTGGCGTGGGGGAGGACGACGGCGGGTGGGATGAACTCAGGGAACTTTTTGTGCTCAGTGACAATGCGGGACTTGTCGGTGACTTCGGGTGGAGCGGGGAGATTCGCGAGTTTGTGAAATTTGTTGCCCGAGGGGTTCCCTTGGAATGAGCCGGGTTTGAGCCATTTGAGGGACGATGAGCCGTTCCATGGGCCTTGGTTATCGGTGTAGAAAGCCTCGCCCTCGGCATTGAAGCCGATGCCACCGGGGGAGCGGATGCCGGAGCAGGTGGGGATCATTTTTCCATCTGGAGTGACGCGGACGCACCAGCCGCGCCAATTGGAATCGGCGCTGAAGGAGCCGGTGAGACAGAGCACGACCCAGATATCGCCGTTTTTATCGGGCTCGCTGCCGAAGGCGTATTCGTGGTAGTCGCCGTTGATGCCCCACTCGGCAGAAATCGTTTCAAAGGTATCTGCGACTCCACTGTTCGTGGAGTCTTTGAGGCGGCTGACCTCTGGGCGCTGAGTGAGGTAAAGCCATCCGGCTTTCCAAAACATGCCGAAGGGTTCATGCAGACCTTGGGCAAATTTTTTCCAAGTGACTTTACTGAGGTCATCGCCGTAGGCACCGCTGCAAATCCATAGATCACCACGGCGGGTGGTGACGGCGATTTGCTGCTCGGGCATGAGGGCGATGGAGCCGATTTCCATCACCTCCCCCGGCGGCAGAGGGATCTCTTCGCGAAGGTAGAAGTCGGATTGGGTGGCGGCGCTGGCAGGAGCGGCGGTGAGGAATATCGAACACCCAACATGGAACATCGAACGTTGAATGGAAGAGAAGAGATGGTGCATGAATGTGGAAAATAGTAGTTGGCGGGCGATGAGAAGTTAGAAACGAAAGGTGGCTTCAGTTAGCGACGATCACAGACCGACGCAGCACGGGTTATTTCCAACGGTAGGTGAGAGTGACGGGTTGGCTGGGAGTGAGCGTGAGGGTGGGCTTCCCCGATGCGCCTTCGATGGTGATGCCGGGCGGCTGGGGGATTTGAATTTCTAGAGGGGCGCCTGTGATCGTGAGCTTCCGGACGAGGGTTTCTGATTTGGCGCTCCACGAATCGAGCAAGATCTGCTCGCCGATCTGGACGGCGAACGTGGGATTTCCGGCCGGGTCGAGCTTGTAGCCGCGGAAGCGTGCGGTCGCAGGAAGGGTGCGGGCATTGCTAAGGCGGATGACATTTTCTCCGGCGGGCGAAGACTTATCGGTGCCGCGATCCAACCACTTTTGGGCTCCGTCCATGAACGGTCCGGTCCAGATGAGCGCGGGGGCGAGATTTTCGGCAGAGTAGGCGAGATTGACATCACCCGGGAAGCCGACACCGATGGCTCGTGAACTGGCACCTTCGATGAAATTTCGATAAATGACGGCGCGGTCATTCGTCGGAGCGATTGGGATAGATGGTTTCCCGGAACCGGATACTGCCGGTTTCGTGTCGGTGAGCCAGTTCCAGTTTTTGGTGCCGGTTTTTTTCCAGCCAATCGTGATGCCTCGGTTGCCGCCGATTTCGAGGTATTCGACGGAAAATGGGTGAGTGCCTTGGGTGAGTTTGATGTTAGCTTGTTTGGATCTAGAACCGTCCATAGGGCCGCTACCGTCGACTCGAAGGAATGGTTTCCCGTCAATGTTGATGGCGGCGGCGTCGTCGGCATCAAGGATGAAGCGATATTCACCATCGGCGGGAGCGGTGAAATCGGCCTTCCAGGTCATGGCGAACTCGTTGCTTTGGGCGGAGTCGGTGAGGCTGATGATGCCATCGTGTTCTTCCTCTACATTTTCGGCCTTGAGGGTGGAGAAGTCAGGAAGGTTGTTCCATTTACCGGAATAGACTTGAGAAATGAGGTTGGTGAGGGCGGTTTTTTCAAACGGCAGTGGGTGGAGTTTGAGGAGTTCCTCAGCGGTCCACATTTCGAGGCGATTTTTCGTGGCGGCACGGGTCGCTTTGACAAACTCTGTGGTCACCGGAGCGGCGGCATTTCCCCATGCCGAGCGGACGTAAGTGACAATGGCGGCAATTTGATCGTCGGGTAACATCGCACCCTGGGGCGGCATGGCAAGATTGTAGGATTTTCCGAGAACTTCGATGGGCCCCTGAAGTCCGTGGAGCACGATTTTCACGAATCGGTCGGGATCTCCGCCGACCCATGGGCTTCCGGCAAGTGGCGGGAAGGTGCCACCGGTAGCACCTTTTCCATCGGGAGCATGGCACGCGGAGCAGTAAAGAGTGAATAGCTGCTGGCCGTCCTGCGCGAAGAGCGGGCAAGACAAAACGAGAAGTAGAGAGAGGCGGCGGAACATGAGTGAAATGGGAGCGGTTGAGTTCTTGGACCCGGAATTCGGGGATCACGATACGTGGGAAGGCTCAGGACTGTTACCGCGAATTACGGTGAAATTTTGATGAAATGCGTCATTCCGGGTGCTTGTCCGGTTCTGCTGGGGTGGAATCCTGAATTTTGCGCGCAAGCGAGTAATGTCTCGCCAGTCCGTCGGTGAGGGCGTCGGCGTATTCGCGAAAGATCGAGGGCTGGATTTTCCCGTCGATTTCGCGGAGTCCTTCGTAATCGCCGGCTTGGATGCGGGCGTAGTCGATGGTGGAGTTCATGACGTAGGGCTCCATGAAAATGACGGGGCAGTCGTAGAGGCGGTTGGCGAGGAGATTGCGAGCCCAAAGGTAGGGGTGGCTGGCGACGGAGCGGACAGACGTGGATTCCGGCGGATAAACGTAAGGCGGGAGTCCGCTGATCTCGGCAAAGGTGTCGGCGACGGTGGCTCCGACGAGGGCTTCTTCTTGGTGGGTGCGCTGGAGGAGCTTTTGGAGCATGGCGAAGCGTTGGTCGGCGAGGGCGATTTCCTCGTCGGTGTATGCGCCGTTGAGCAGGAGATGGAGATGGGTGCGGTCGATGAGAGTGGGGGTGTTAGGGTCGCCCCAGCCTTCGGCATTGAAGTGAAGGCAAAGGACGAGGTCGGGCTTGATGACTTGGTTGACGAGGTCGGCGCGGGCCCGGATTTCCGCAGTGCGGTAGAAGAGGCGCTCGGCGAGTTTTTGTGGAGACCCGACGGCGGATTCTTGGGCGAGGGCGAGCAGTGCTTCTGGGCGGATCTTGGTGACGGGTTCGAGGGTCTCGCGCACCAGAGTGACCGTCGCGCCGAGCGCTTCGAGGCGGGGTTTGAGGAGCTTGGTGACTTGGAGGGTCATGTCTCCTTCTTGCACGGGCTTGCCATCGCCGACGACGAACCAGCGCTCTTCCATCTTCGCCCACGCGCCGCCGATGTGGCCTGCGTCGATGGCGATCTTGAGACCGGCGAGAGGTTTTTCCGGATGGGTGATTGGGAGTTCGGAAGCGGCGCGCCAGTGGCGGGGTGCGGAGCCTTCGGTCGCGGCGAAGCGAAGATGGAAGACGTCACCCGGTGATGCGCCGGTCTGGATGAGTGCTTCGGTTTCGCGGACTTCGATGTAGCTCTTCCACACGTCTCCGGTGGTGAAGACCGTGGTGAGAAGCCGCTCGAAGTCCTCGCGGCGGATCGTGTTCTGGTAGATTTCCAGCGTGCTCCAGTCCGGTGCTGCTGCGAGCATGGAAAGTGCCGGGCGCGGTGGCGCGGGCGCAACTGGCGGCGGTTTCTGGGGTGAACGAAATAGGGCGATGGCGCCCAGCAGGATGCCAACGACGAATAGGAGCGGAAGGTAGCGCTTCGCGGAGTGGGTCATCGATGAATGAACATCGTCGCAACGGTGTTCGGAAGACGGCTTAGAATCGCGAATCCTTGGGGTTTCCGCCGGAGAGGATGTAGGCGTAGAGATCGAGTAATTCGTCCGGATTGAGGGCGTTGAGCAAGCCGGCTGGCATCATGGAGACGGGGTTGGGCTTGCGGTCGGTGATGTCGGCATCGGCGACGGGGATGAGTGTGTTAGGAGCGAAGGCGCTGGGCATGACGAAGAGGGTGTTGTTTTCCTCGACGACGACGCGACCGACGACGGTTTGGCCGTTTTTAAGGGTGATAATTTCGCTGGGATATTGGTCACTGATGACTTTGGAGGGATCGGTGATGTTCTCGGTGAGGTCGCGGATGGTGTAGCGGTTTCCGGATCCGGTGAGGTCGGGGCCGGTGTTACCACCTTGGCTACCGAAGTGGTGGCAGTTGATGCAGAGCACGGAGGAGAACATGGCTTTGCCTTGCTCGAAATTGCGTTTTTTCAGGCCGGTCTCGGCGAGGGCGACGATCTCGTCTGTGGTATAATTCTTGCCCGGGCCTTTCGGGGCGACGATTGGAATGACTTCGGTGGGGATGACGGTGGTGGCGAGGGTCTTGAGGGCGGCGCGCTCGGTCTCGTCGGTGACGCAGTTCGCGAGGGCGAGGTTGCGGATGTTATCCAGGAATTTCCGGAAACTGTTACCGCCATTCCAGGATGCGGTGGTGGGGAACCAGTTGAAGTAATTTTTAAGAAGTTCGGGTGTCCAGCCGGCACGGGCTTCGCGGAGGACGTTGGCGTAGGCGATGGCTTGGCGGTTAGGGCGATTTCCGTGCATGCCTTCGACGGCCTTGGAGTAGCGATCATTGCGGGCGAGCACGGCTTCACTGGCGACAGTGATGTCGGAGTCGATCGC
>JANPAU010000315.1:0-1954 GCA_031430055.1 Akkermansiaceae bacterium
GAGCACGTAACCAAGACCGAACTGGCCTCGCGTATGAAAACCAGCCGGGCCTCGCTGGACCGGATGCTCGATCCCTCACCCCCCTCGCTCACCGTGGCCAGCCACGGAAAAACCGCCGCCGCTCTCGGCCGGAAGGTGGAACTGCGCTTCGTGCCTGCTTGATGTTAATCCGTGAGCAATGACCCCATTCAATGACCGGCCGAAAGACGAAGGCAGCTCCATCACCAAGGAAGACCTGTTCTACTACATTTACGGCCTGCTGCATTCCCCGGACTACCGCAGCCGCTACGCCGACAACCTCGGCAAGGAACTCCCGCGCATCCCCGCCGCGAAGACGTATGCGGATTTCCGCGCCTTCTCCCAAGCCGGCCGCGATCTCGCCCATTGGCATCTGAACTACGAGACCATGGCGTGTCATCCCGGCGTGGCGGTGGTATGCGGTAAGGAGGAGGGACCTTATTGTCCCTCTTCTTCTGCGGCGGAAGAGGCGACAGTAAGGTCGCCGCTCCTTACGTTCCGCGTCACCAAGATAAAGTTCGGCAAGACCAAGGACCCGGTCAGCAACAAGAACGTGAACGACAAGAGCACCGTCATTTACAACGAGTTCATCACCCTCAAGGACATCCTCCTCCAAGCCTACGACTACGTCGTCAACGGCAAGCCCGCCCTCGAATGGGTCATGGAGCGCCAGTCCGTCACCACCGACAAAGACAGCGGCATCACCAACGACGCCAACCTCTGGGCCACCGAAACCATGGGCAACCCCAAGTATCCTCTGGAACTCTTCCTGCGGGTGGTCACGGTGGGGCTGGAGACGATGAAGGTGGTGAATGCGCTGCCGGGGCTGAAACTTCCATAAGATTAGGTCTTAAATTGTTCTCATGAACAGTCTATCGATATTTATATGGCGGACGTGAGCAGTATGGCATTTGGCGGGGCATGGTCGGGTAAAAAACTCGACGTCCTGGGTGAATACTTGAAGGCCTACACGACGGCCCTGAAAAACACACCATTCCGGCTTGCTTACATCGATGCCTTTGCCGGAGCAGGAATCCGAGAGGTGATGCCCCCAAGTCCAGGAGAACTCTTCGACGATCTTCTCGCGGAAGATGATGCGAACTACAGGCACGGCTCACCATTAATCGCGTTGGGAACCGAGCCATCGTTGGACAACTTCATCTTCATCGAGAGGGACGCCGCTTCGATTGCCAAGCTAAAGGCACAAGTATCCTCCAGCTATCCCCTGAAAGCAGACCAAGTGATTTACAAGCACGGCGATGCGAACGAAGCCCTTCGAGACATATCTGCAAAGAATTGGTCCGGTCGACGCGCTGTCGCCTTTCTCGACCCCTTCGCCCTGCACGTTTCGTGGGATACCATTGCTCGGATTGCTGGCACAAAGTCCATCGACATGTGGCTTCTTTTTCCAGCGATGGCGGTCAACCGGATGTTGGCTCGTGATGGCGATATTCCTCCCGCATGGTCAGCGAAGCTCACAAACACGTTCGGGAGCACAGATTGGCAGGAGGCTTTCTACGTGAAAGGCGAGCCTAATCTGTTCGGGGTTGCGGCGACCAACAAGGTGCCTCAGGTTTTCAAGGCACTGAGCGAGTATGTGACTCGCCGCCTTGCCTCCGTTTTTGCCGAAGTGGTTGACTCGCCGCTAATGCTCTGCAATTCGACAGGGTCTCCTTTATTCCTGCTTTGCTTCGGAAGCGGCAATCCGAAGGGAGCGCAAATCGCAAAACGGATCGCCAGTAACATCATCAACAAAAATTCCCATGGCCATTAGCTCCATCGAATGGACCGAACTCACGTGGAACCCCACCACCGGTTGCGACAAGGTTTCCGCAGGATGCAAATTCTGCTACGCGGAGATCATGTCGCGGCGCTTGCAGGCGATGGGGGTTGAGAAATACGCGGACGGCTTCAAGGTGCGGCAGCATGAATCGGC
>JANPAU010000316.1:0-5871 GCA_031430055.1 Akkermansiaceae bacterium
GCTGACCGCAAGATCCTCTCGGATCTCGCGATCAATGACGCCGCCGCCTTTTCGGCCATCATTGCCCAAGCGAAGAAAGCACTTGCCGCGAAACACGCTGCAGTTGCCGCCTGATCCTAGGAACCGAAACCATTAACACGCCGTCTGGCTTTATGCCGGGCGGCGTTTTTTATTTCGCTAAAGTCAATTTAGCACCTGCGATTAAAAGAACTATTGCAAGCAGTCGTTTGATAATTGTGGGATCGAGTTTTCGGCTGCCGTAGTAAGATCCGACTGTGCCACCGACGATAGCTGCCACGGCGAGCGTGAGTGCGAATGTGGGGAAATAGCGAGTGCTACTGAGATTTCCGAGGAGTCCGGAAATCGAGTTCACGAGGATGAACAAGGCCGAAACGGCCGCTGCATTTTTGGCGCGTGCCCACCGCTTAAAAAGTAGTAGTGGAGTCAGGAAAATCCCACCGCCTGTGCCGGTGAGGCCAGACAACAAGCCGAGTCCTGCACCCAGCGAGAGGGCGATTGATCGCGCCGGCAGATTTTTCACGGTGTCCTCAGAGGGCCGCACGAAAAACCGCACGGCGGAGAACAACAAAACTGCGCCGATCAGCATCTTGAAGACCTGAGTCGGCAAATTCACGTAACCGCCCACGAAAGCCATCGGGATGGCCAGCAAGGCGAAGGGCCAGAACAAGGACCATGAAAAATGCCCGGCTCGCAAGAATTGCCAGGTGGCGATGCTTGCCACCAAGATGTTCAAAATCAGCGCCGTCGGCTTGATTTCCGCCGGTGCGAGATTGAAAAGCGTCATCACTGCGATGTAGCCTGATGCTCCGGCATGGCCCACGCAGGAGTAGAGAAATGCCACCAACAGAATGGCTAGCGTGAGAAAAGGCAGGTGCTCAGGTGACATCAGATCAGGAGTGGCGACACTCGTGTCGTCACCGAAGTGTGGTAGTTCCCCTTACTCGCGATCAGAGCGTGGATTGAACTTGGAAACACTCCGAAGCTTTTCCCAAGCGGCAATCTCATCTGCCGGTGGATTTGGCGGGAGATGAATGGCGATGGTGGCGTGGAAATCGCCGCGTTCACCGTCTTTTCCCTTGGGCAGGCCACGGCCGCGGACGCGGAGTTGGTGGCCATTTTCGCTGCCGGCAGGGATGCGGAGTTTGATCTTGCCGTCGAGCGTAGGCACGGAGAGTTCGGTCCCGAGCACGGCTTCCCAGGGGGCGAGATCGAGGTCGTAGTAAAGGTCGGAACCCTCGGTGTGGAAATCTGGGTGGGCGGCGTGACGGACCCGTAAGTAGAGGTCGCCAGCGGGTGCGCCGCCGCTGCCGGGGCTGCCTTTACCGGTGACGCGGATGCGCTTTCCGGAAATGACTCCGGCGGGAATGCGGACTTGGAATGAATGGGTCTCGGATTTCCCAGTGCGTGGATCAGTGGTCTGGAGGGAAATCGGGCGGACGTCGCCGTTCATCACTTCTTCGAGGGTGACGAGGATGTCGCCCTCGACGTCGCTGCCCTTGCGTTCGCGTGGTCCCGAGGAGGCTGCATGGCCTCCGGCTCGGCTGCCACCGCTGAAGTATTGCTCGAAGAAATCGCTGAAGCCGGTGCCACCGAAATTGAATTCCTGACCTCCCGATGGGGCACCGCCTCGGCGGGTGCTGTAGCCAGCGTTTGGATTATCCCAGTCGGCTCCGAGCTGGTCGAATTTTTTACGTTTCTCGGGATCGCCCAAGACTTCGTTGGCCTCGTTGATTTCTTTGAATTTCTCCTCAGCGGCCTTTTTGTCGGTGGCGACATCCGGGTGGTGCTTGCGGGCAAGTTTGCGGAACGCCTTTTTGATATCGGCAGGGCTGGCGTCGCGGGGGACTCCGAGGGTTTTGTAATAGTCTTTAAATGCGGTGGCCATGCGGAGATAAAATTCAGTTAAGCAGGAATGAAGCGGGTGTCGAATAAGTGGCATCTCTTCGGCCACTACCGTCAGCGGCTAACCCGATTTCCCCACGGACGTCGATGCACGAGACGAATAATCCAGCGGCGGCACAAGCGAGAAATCGAGAAATGCCTTACAAGAACGTCATGCGGAAACCGTGTCAGGACTAGTGGGCGAGGGCAACGCTTGGAATAATTCTGGTAGATTCGGCAAATCCGACGCGGAGTGCGCAGGCTGGGAGGAAATAATTTTGCCATCCCTAAAAAGAAACGCGCCGGGCATTTGCAAGCCATCCCCGGCGAGATGGCCGAGTCCGCAGCCTTTGAAAATCGACACCGCGCCGCGCCACCAGACGTGGGGGCCGAAGAGTTCGAGGAAGCCGCCCTTGCCGAGGCCGAATGCCCGATAGAGTTCGCACCGGGGATCGGCGATGCGGGTGACGCCGCTGCGTTCGCCAAGATACTGGGTTTCCTTGCCGCCTTGGAGCATATGGACGAGCACTAACTCAGCGCCGTGGGCTTGGGCTTCTTTTTGAATTCCCTCCAGCCCGCGCAAAATCTGGCGGGTGAAGGTACAGCCGAAGTGGCGGAGAAATACGATGGCTAACAACTTGGACGCCGAAGCTTCTGCGAGCGTTTGACCGTTGGAGAGCGAGTAAATTTTCGCCGCTTCCGCGATGCTGAGCGGCTCCGCATGGGTCGGAGGGACACCGGTGTGGGCGCGCAAAGATGCATACAGAATGGTCGCGAAAAACGGGATCCACACGACATCATCGATCAAGATGATCCACAGACTGGCTGGCGGGAGTTGTCCGTCGATGACCGCCGAAGTGACTGCCAGCAGGGTTGCGCAGGACTTGATCAATCCGATGAGGATGATCGGCCAATGGTGGATGGGATCTCGCGAGGCGATTAGAAAGAAAACTCCCAAAACTCCGGCGATGACGCCGACGCCAGTCCACAGAACCGGGTGGTTCGGTCGCTCGATACCGATCCAGTCGAAAACAAGAAATGGCCAAAGAATCGTGGAAATGCAGAACACCAGATGGTAAATGCCAGCGGCTAACAAGACCTGACTCATCCAGCGGAGTGAGGTTTGGCAGCGGCCGTTTTGGCAATCGAAGGACATTCACCGATCCTAGTCCGCCATTTCTCTCCCGCAAGCGGTGGTTTTGCCCGTCAGCGGCGCAGCAGTTGGCCGATAAATGAGGCGAAGAAAACCGCTCCAGTTTCGAGCGCTGCAATCTCGATGAACTCATCCACGGTGTGGGCTTGGTCGATCGAGCCAGGGCCGATGCAGATGCTGGGAATCCCGCCGCTAGAGAGGTGGGCGGCATCGGAAAACCACGGTGCACCCGCCAGCCCAGTGCCGGAATCGGTGGCGAGCAGCGCTCGGATCATCGGGTGATCTGCGGCGGTTTCCATGGGTGGGTTTTCGTGGGGATTTACGATTTCGATGGGTAAATCGTGAAAGGCAATTGTCTCGGCAAGCAATTTTAAGGCTCCACCGGCAGCAGCCAGCGCCGGAGTGATGCGGATGTCGATCTGCGCCTCCGCGAGATCGGGAACGATGTTAGGGCGAGAGCCACCTCGGATCATGCCGACGTTCATGGTGGCGCGGCCGAGCACGGGATGAATGAAAGTGGCAAGCTGGCCGCCGAGGTGGTGGTCGAGTTGGTCGAGCGCACGAGTGAGCTTGAGAATCGCATTCTCACCGCGCTCGGGCTGCGCGCTGTGAGCGGCCTTGCCAGTGGCGCGGAGGGTCGCCCAGAGCGAACCCTTGGTCACATGCACGATTTGCATCGAGGTGGGTTCGCCGACGAGTGCGAAGGTATAGTCTTTCCCGTGCCGTTTCACAAAATCCTTCGATCCCCACTGGCCGGACTCCTCTCCCATGAAGGCGACGAAATCGACCGCCACCGGCGAGTCTGCTAGCAAGTCCTGATGCTCATGCAGCGCCCACAGCATCGCCGCCATCGGGCCTTTGGTATCAGAAGCGCCACGTCCCCAAATTTTGCCATCGCGAATTTCGCCGCCGAAGGGTTCCACGATCATGCCGCCGACGCCCACGGTGTCGAGGTGTGGCCCGAGCAGAATTCGTGGCCTGCCATCGAGTGGGGCGAAGCGGGCGATGAGATTCGGGCGGCCCGGTTTGATTTCTTCCAGAGAAACTTCTGCGCCGATCGATTCGAGCCAGCCGGAGAGAAAGATGGCGAGCGTTTCCTCGCCGATCTGCTCAGTGCCCGGCGCATTGTCGGGATTGACCGAAGGAATGCGGACGAGCTGCTGGAGAAGGGAAACGACGTCTTGGCTCATGGCGCAAGAATCACCGGAGCCGACAGTGGGCGCAAGATCTTAGTCATGGCGTTTCAGGGCGACAGCTGCCGCACCTTCTCGGCGGAGATTTCCGACGGAGCGGTTCCTCGCTCAAACTCATACCGGAAGCAGGTGAAATCCGAAGTTGTCGTTCCGGGTTGCGCCCATCGTGATGACTTGCTGGATTCCATTGCTGAGCTGGCACCCATCCGGGAGCAGAAGAACAGGCAGGAATTCCTTTATCACGGGCAAATAAATCCTGCCACCCATAAGCTTCGAACACGGCTTCATCCAGTTCGTCGTGGATCTAGCGCAGCACGGTGACGAGTCCTTGGTCCCGTGTTTCGGGTGCCTGTGCGCGATGTCAGACACCCCGTTACGCGAGGTACGGGTGCTTGTGCGGGTGGAAACGGAGCAAGCACTTCCCATCTCCTGCAGCGGGGGACGGCTACAGTGCCCACAAGATGAATGGAGTATCGCAGCTCGCAATTTTCACTGCCCCTGGCTACCCTAGGTTCCCTACATTAGGGAGAGTGAAGAACTTTAACCACGGATTTCACGGATCTACACGGATGAAGATTGAAGAATCAGGCTAAAAATCAGCCATTTCTAAATTGATTCTCAGGCAAATGCCCCAAAGCCCTCCCTTTTTGATTTCTTATCTGCGGTCATCCGTGAAATCTGTGGTTCAAAATCTCTTTTGCGCGACGATGTTTCACTAGTGTAGGAACCCTGCTGGCTGCCCTACCATTCTGGTCGTTTCATTCCTTGTTTCCATGGTCCCGCCCTGCTAGACACTGGCTCTAGAAATTACCGGATGTCAGAAGACCACAAGAAGACCCTCCAGACCCAGCTCTGGAACATCGCCAACACCCTCCGTGGGAAAATGGGAGCGGACGAGTTCCGCGACTACATCCTCGGCTTCATCTTCTACAAATACCTCTCCTAGCGGATGCACCTGTTCGCGGACGAGATCCTGAAGCACGACGGCATCCAGTTCGACTTCATCGACGACACCACGAAAAAGGGCAGGGAGTTGCTCGCCGCCATCCAAGAGGAAGCCATTGAGCGACTCGGCTATTTTCTGAAACCCACCGAACTCTTCCACAAGATCGCGGAAAAGGGCGCGCGCAAGACGGACAACTTCATCCTCGAAGACCTCACCGCCGTTCTCAAACACATCGAGGCCAGCACCATGGGCCACGCCAGCGAGGACGATTTCGAGGGCCTGTTCGAGGATCTCGATCTCGGCTCGTCCAAGCTCGGCAAGACCGAGAGCCAGAAAAACGAACTCATCGCCAAGGTGCTTGCCCACCTCGACAAGATCGACTTCCGCCTCGCCGATACCGAGGCCGACGTGCTGGGCGATGCCTATGAATACCTCATCGGCCAGTTCGCTAGCGGCGCGGGGAAAAAGGCCGGCGAGTTTTACACCCCGCAGGAGGTCAGCACCATCCTCGCCAAGATCGTCACCACCGGGAAAAAGAAGCTCAAGAGCGTCTATGATCCCACCTGCGGCTCCGGCTCCCTGCTGCTGCGCGTGGCGAAGGAGGTGGACGACGTCGGCAGCTTCTACGGGCAGGAAATGAACCCCACCACCTACAACCTCGCCCGCATGAACATGAT
>JANPAU010000317.1:0-3173 GCA_031430055.1 Akkermansiaceae bacterium
CGCGGCATCACCCTTTCTCTCGGCATCCTCACCGCCGGCCTCACTGCGGAAATGGCCAAGGCCGGTCCAGTCCTGCTGCTCCCCGCGCTATCAATTCTCGGAAAAACCACCACCAGCGTCCTCGTTGTGAAAAAATCCACCGTCGCCGCCCTCGGCACCACTCTTCTCCTCTGCGGCATTCCGCTCGCTCACCAGCAGGCGACTCTCAACGGTCTCGAATCGAAATTAAGTGCCGCCAGTGGATCGCCGCCGGAACCCCGGATTTCCTCCCGGCCGGGCAACACAAAAAGCCTGTCGATGGCAGAACGCCTTTCCCGCGACTTGAAATCGCTGGATCGCGATGTGCCGCGCTACCTCGGTGCGGTGGACTACATCGAAGGGCTGAGCGCCGAAAATCTGATCGCGCTGATCAAGGAAGCCGTCGCCAGTTCGATGCCTTATACAAACCAAGAAATCGTGTTGGGAAAACTCTTCGACACACTCGCAAACCGCGACCCCGGGTTCGCGCTCGATACCCTGATAGATTCCCTCCCGGCCGAGTACATCGGCAAGAGCGACGTCGCAGGAAGCCTGCTGGTAAACTGCTTGAGAAACCTATCCGAAAAGAATCCGCAAGAAGCGCTGACATGGTTCCACAACCAGCTTCCCGCCATCCGTTCGATTCCCATCAAGGGAAGGTTTCCCAAGGATGAATTGGAAAACAAGATGAGGACCGAGCTTGCCTACGGCCTGCTAACATCCAACCCCGCCGGATCGCTGGAAATCCTGAAGCCGCTGTCTAAGGATAATCTGCGGCACGCGTTCGTGCGCTTCGCAGAAAAGAGAGAACCATTTCCAACGGAGAAGATCGCGGGTTATGTAAAAACCGCCCGCGAGTTGCTTCCCGAAGAGGAAACCGGGAAGGTGATGGCCCTGCTGGTGAGTCGCCAGATCGATGTCGGAAAAGATGCCACGCCCTACAAGTCGGTCGATGCCCTGCTGGCCAGCGAGTCATTCTCGTCCTCGGAATTTGCCGAGATCGCAAGGCACGCCGGAGCCCAGCGCATGGACCAGCACGATGAGGGGTTTGAAGCGGGCATCCTTCAATACAAGGCATGGCTGGAGATTCATCAGGCGGTGACAGTGGATCGCAATGTGGGGGAAACGTTGGGCCAAATGATCCTGTTGTGGAAAAACAAAACGGAGCCAGTCTATCAGGCGATACTGGATCGAGAAGCCCTGACATTGGGCGACGAATCGGTCGCGGGCCTGCTGGCCACCGCCGGTCACAAACTGGAGCCGGAGAAAGTCGCGGAACTGGCAGCTTCACTCGCGGATCAGGAACTCGCCGCAGAACTTATCCGCAAGATCAACAAGCGCAGACCACGATGAAAACCTCTCTCGCCTGTCTCGGCATCCTCATCGTCGCGCTCATTTTCGGGCAGCGGCAAGGCGCGCGGATCGCCGCGTGGGAACAACGGATTTCCTCTGCCCAGTCAGTCCGTCCGACGAAAGCATCCCGCGAAGCGCGACAGGATCAGGTGGCTGCCTATCACTCGAATTACGTACGCAGGCCATCTTCCGAAGCGACCGCTGCAACTGTATTTCAGCAGCTCCTGTCGTCTCCGGATTCCAGAGGTGCCGTCATGATGGGGCCGCAAGCCGCGTTGGAAAACCGGGATGTGATGCAGACCCTTATGCAGCTTGACCGGGCGGAACTGGAGAAGCTGATCCAACTGATTTCCCAATCGGAGAACCCAGTATTCCAAAGACCTTTCAAATCCGAGAAGATCATTCTCTGCCTCGTGGCGATGACCGATCTGGACCCCCGTTTGGCCCTTTCATATGTGACCGGAAGCAAGGAGCGGTTGGATCCGATCTTTGACGATGATTGGCTTGCCGGAACCATGCTGAATTATGTGATCGCGCGGATGAGTGACCGCGATCCGCAAGGAGCGCTGGCGACGCTGATAGAACATTCGAAAGGCGACACCGGAGCCTCGCAGGAGCAGCGGGTAAAAGAGCTCATAGGCAAGATTGCGCTCAAGGATCCGGGACCGGTTCTTGATGCGCTTGAGCAACTGCCCGAGGCACAACGGTCCGGGATTAGGGATTCGTTCGGAATCCTGATGAAGACCGATGACGAACGCATGGCATTGTTTCAAGCCGCTCGCGAGCGTTACGGCGCCCAGCCCGCCGCCATGAAGGAAATCCTGACTTCCCTTTGCAAACGATTCCAATTCACCCGTGAGACTGCGTTGGAATCGCGGAAATGGGTGGAAAGCCTCGGCATGACCGATGCCGAAAAGCTCCGTGCGTTCGACGGGCTGAAGGGACTCAGCGTTCCACCAGAGAAAGGCGAGGAATTCACCAAATGGTTTGCGAAGTTCATGCCAGAATCCGATGAGCGGAGAGTGTTGGTATGGAAAACCTCATGGATGTGGGCGCAGGAAGATGAGGTCAGTGCCAAGGCGTTTCTCCTGGAGTTGGGAATCGACAGAGAAGAGATAATCCGGCTCGAAATGGGCGGGAATTAAGCGAGTGGCATTTGGAAAATACGAACGGACATCCAAACTAAAACCTCTTCCATCGAGATGGGACCGGCAGCGTGAAATTTTCCTCCAAAAAATTGTCCGCTCCCTCGGGAAAGTGGCAGTAATGGAGTAGAAATGTTGCAGACGCCGTCAGACGAGGAACTCCTCGATACCTTTGTAAAATCTGCAAACGAGCAGGCATTCCGCCGTCTCGCCGAGCGCTACTCTGGACTCATCTTCCACACCGCCCTGCGATCCCTGAACGACCGGACGCTCGCAGAGGACGTGGCACAGCGGGTGCTCGGCGTGCTGGCGAAGAAGGCATCTCAAGTCGCTCGCAGCAACGCGCCCTTACCCGCTTGGCTGCACCGCACGACGATTCTCGAGGCGAAATCCGCCCGCCGATCCGAGTCCCGCCACCATCGCAAAAAAGAAGCCCTCATGCGTGCGCCCGCCGATTCCTCTGATTCTAACGATCCCGCCTGGAAGGACACGCTGCCGCATCTGGACGCCGCCATCGACACGCTTTCCGAGGCAGACCGCCATGTGCTGCTACTCCATTTCGTGAACGAAATGACCTTCCCGGAAATCGCCCGCCGCCTCGGAAAATCCGCCGCCGCCGTGCAGAAACAATCCCGCCGCGCCTTGGAAAACCTCCAA
>JANPAU010000318.1:0-5011 GCA_031430055.1 Akkermansiaceae bacterium
GATCACTTGCTGCTCGACTGGAAAGCCACGAACGCCTTCGGAACGGCGTCCCTCGACCAGCTCAGGAAGGGCACTGGAGATAGCAGCGAAATCCGAGGCTCTCTCACCCAGACCGAATTTTACAGCGCGACATGGCCGGAAGCAGACTACGAGAGCTATCGCTTGACGACTCCCAACGGGGAAATCTCGATCTGGTGTTATAGCCGCCGAGGAGATACAGGAAAACAATCGATTTCTTCACTTTTCAACTCAGGTGAAATCACGGGTGAAGCGCAAGACATCCGGAAAGTCACCCTCCGCCTCGCCCGCGGCCCTGCTGAAGCACTGCCTAACCAATGGTTGATCGAAGAGCTACTTCATATCGACTGGGGAACCCACTAGAATCGAACCCGTGACCGATCATCATCCTTCTTGGTTCCATTGCGGACACTGCGGTTCCTTGTTCCAATCTCCTCCCGGCGACTTGCAAGACCGCGTTTGCTCCCAGTGCGGGCATGACCCATCCCTCGGCATCGAGGCACCACGCGCCGGTGACTTCAACACTCCGGAGACGCTCGATCCTGTCCTCTTGGGCCGTCAGGTGGCGACTCACGAACCCGAAAAATCCTCTCACAAGAAGTCGAAGCGCAGTTCGATCCTTTTGAGTATATTAGGAGGATGGGTGCTATTCATCGTTCTCGTCATCGTCGGTGTCCGACAAATCTGGCCCGACCCCTCCGACCAAGTCACCTCCGTTAGCAAGACTCCTCAAAAAAACGAATTGTCCGCTGAAGACGCCGCGCTCTTGAATGAGGCGGGATCGCTCGTGAACCAGAGTTTCTCCGAATTCATCTCCGCCGGAACTCCCGAGGCGCGCAACCAATTCGTTCTCAGCCCGATCACCACGGCGGCTCGCATGGCACGCTTTTACGACTTGAATCCTCGAGTCACCCTTACTCTGGATTCCATCGCTCTCGCCCACAGAGCGATCCTCAATCTACCCGCCGGACGGGCGATCGAGACGAACTGGAAATACGCCGACGGCCGAGTGGTGGATGCGGTTTTCGTCGAGCAAGACAAAGAATGGCGACTCGACTGGGATCACTTCGCTCGCTTCAGCACCTACCCGTGGTCGCTATTTCTAGCAGGCAGCGGCGAGCCAGAAGGTGAATTCCGGCTGCTCGCCCGCGAGCGTCTCGCGGATGAGCGGAAGGACGCCGCCGATCTCAGCATCGTGCTCTATGCGCCAGTGTTCGGAGCCCCCGGCCAGACCGGCCTCCAATCCCCGGAGTTTCTCATCAAACGCGACACTCGCAATGGCCGCTTGCTGGATGCCGCCTTCAAGTTAGAAAGGAGCGGTAAACGCGTCTTCGGCGTGAATATCCCCAATCCCGATCCCGAGGGACTCATCCGCGTGCGAGTGAAAGTCCGGCGCATCGAAGACGACCACGGGCGCCGCTTCGAACTGCTAGAAGTTATCGCTTGTCACTGGTATTCCGTCGATATCCCGGGCGTGGAAATTTCTGAGCCCCCCCCGGAAAAATAATCAAATCCAGCCATTATGAAGCATGCACCATGCATACTTCTTAGGAGCGCCTTGGAGCCGCCTTGGCTGAGCGGACCCAAGAGCACCGTAGCTACTTCAACTCATTTCTTCACAGTAAAGTGGTCCGCGTGAAGAGGGAAATCACGTGCACACCACGAGCTTCGATGGCTTGGCGGCCACCTTCCTCGCGGTCCACCAGCACGAGCGCGAAGGCGACTTTCCCACCTTCGCGCTCGATCGCGTCGATGGCTTTGAGAGTGGAGCCGCCAGTGGTGATCACATCATCGACGACGATGATCGTATCGCCAGATTTGAAATTACCTTCGATTTGTTTGCCGGCCCCGTGGCCCTTGGGCTCCTTGCGGACGGTGAAGACTTGGAGGGCTTCGTCGGGATTTTTCATCGCAGAAGCCATACCGACGGCGAGAGAAATGGGATCGGCACCGAGGGTCATGCCACCGATGGCGTCGATCTGGAGGTGCTCGGAATGGATCTTGGAACGGACGGCGTGCCACCCGAGATCGCCGATGAGGAGTGCGCCGAAGGGATCAAGGGCGGTGACACGGCAGTCGATGTAGAGGTCGCTCTGCTTGCCGGAGGCGAGGGTGAAGGTGCCAGTGCGGACGGATTTCTGGAGCAGAAGTTTTTTCAGGGCTGAGGCAGTCTGGAGCATGAGGAGATGATGGGGTGGCGGAGCAAATGGAGGGAAGCGGAAAATCGGGGCAAAGGTGCAAGTCGAGTTTAGCTAACTTTTCATTTAAGATTACTTGAATTTAAATAGTTACAACTTGTTTAATGTTAGCTAGTTTAATTAACTTGCGACTTACTCTTCTTTTATTTTAATAATCCCACGTTGTGCTTCAAAACACAACTTCTCCCCCACCCCACCCCACCCCACTCCCCCATGAAGACTAAAATCCCGCTTCTTGTTGCGGCCCTCGTCGTTGGACTGCCCATGGCAGCCAGCGCTTTTACGCTCGATGCCGTCGGTTACGATGGCGGGGAACTTTCACTCAATCCGGCAACGGTCTCGGTTCCCGGATATGGCATGTTGATCTTCGAAACTGCCCTCGGCATGCCACTCGTTGTCAACTCAGGCTACGAGAATTCCCATGAAGTCGGACACCCCTTGTTGAGGTTTGATCCGAATGACTCCGTGAAAATCACTTTCGATGGAGTGCCTTCAGCTTTTGCATTGCGCCGTCGTCGTTAGGACTTTGGCCGAAGGCTCGTTTTTGTGAGTTCGTGGGTTTCCCGAAAAATCACCTTTCCGTGACGGTAGCGGGTCTTCTCCTCGCGGACGATTCCAGTCCCCGGGGAAAACCAGAGTGTTCTCTGGAGCTCTAACTCACCATCATTCCCCGACATCAACAACCGGATGCAAGGAAACGTGCCCGCAGGGACGGTGACATCTTCTCGACCGATGACCTGGGTCTTTCGCGACAAGCTACCGCCCGCAGCTTGAATCAGGGGCGACTCGGTGCCCGCTTTCATCCCGGCGATCACTAAAGGAACCGGATGCTCCAGCCACATCGGACGAGTGGTATCAGGCCGCATGATCATCGATCCACACATCAGAATCTTGTCGTCGTAGATCTCGACAAACTCACGCTCTACCGGAGCAACAGGGGCAGTCACCTCGAAGCAATCGACTGCGGGCAAGCCTTCTGCGGGAGAAATCTTCCCGAGATAGGTGCGGACCCGTTGATGTCGCGCATCCACTGCGGCAGCGCCGGCGGAAGTCACATCCTCCGGGATTTCTAGGTGGACTTCGTAGGTCCACACTTCGCCCTGAGTCACCGCCAGAAGCGGGACATCCGTCTTCGGCGATGCAAGCTCTTGAGCCACGGCTGGTTTTTCCGAGCGATCACACGACGTCAACCCAAGTGAAATTGATAGAACAACGCAGAGCATCCAGGAAATTTTCATAAGCGATCAGGATGCCCCCTCCCCAGATTTACCACCACTTGATTCCCGCCCGCATGAGGAGCTCCGAGGCGGCGGGTGAGTGCAGGTAGCGGAAAGTAGCGTGGACCTCGCTGGCGATAATTCACGAACGACAGCGCGAGCCCAGCCACCGAGAGAATCGCGGCCGTCGCAGCGAGGATGACCCCTGTTTTCCATTCTCTGGATTCAGCCTCTACCTCGGCACGGATCCTGGCAGTCTCTGAGTCAAAGTCGGAAGTCCCCTGCGCGTGAGAAAACGCAGCGAAAATAATCGTGAAAATGATCGGGATGAATTTAGAGATCATGATTAATTTCTCGTGGAGATCCGCGTGCCATAGCGTTTCCAAGCGATTTCCAAATGGCCACGAGTGCTGGTAAAAAAACGAACAATCGCCTCACCGGGTTTACCACTCCGCCACGGCTCCGCCATGCTTGAGAGGATGAGCTTCCAAGTCTCATCCGCTAGATAAGACTCCACCGCATAGCCTGGAACCGCGGCGACTTGCCCGGAATCCGCATTGATGAGCAGCAAGACGGTGGAGGCGCGACTTTCCAAGGTTTCCTCATCCAGAAGCGGACACGCATTCAACAGCCAAAAACCAAAGAGCGACAGGCTCGATGCCGGCGGCAAGATCACCGTACAAACTCGCCAATGGAACTGCGGAAATCGACCGCGAAGGCTCTCGCGGGCCGATCCGATGTTCACGAGATCACTCTCTTCCAAGATCCCCGCCGCATCGAGAATAGGCAAAAGCGGCGGTGGCGGATCCGAGAACATCGTGACCGTATCGCCACCCGTAAAATTGCAGCGAGGACACCAATTCGCATCAACCTTCAACGGACTACCGCAAGCCGGGCATTGAAGGACTCCGAGGCTAACTGCTCGGGATGACATCATCTCACCCTTCATTTTTCGAGACGGATGGCAGTCGAGCGACCGTGTGCATCAAGCCCCTCGATCCGCGCAAACTCCTCGACCACGGAAAGTGATTTCCTGACCGACTGCTTGTCGAGGCGGACGATGCTGGTCCGGCGTTGGAATTGATCGGCACGGATGCCGGAGAATGAACGCCCCGAGCCACCCGTGGGCAGGGTGTGACTTGGACCTGCTAGGAAATCTCCGACTGCGACTGGCGAATCGTTACCAAGATAAATTGCCCCCGCCGTGCGGATTTGAGGGAGCCAGCGATCTTCATCCGCCGTGATCAGCGAGACGTGCTCCGCCGCAAAAGTATTAGCAATGGTCACCGCATCTGAAAACGACTTCACATGCAGCAAAAATGTCCCCCGCTTGAGAACCTCCCGGATGATTTTTGTGCGTGAGAGAGTCGGCAATTGACGCTCCATGGCTTTGACCACCTTGCCGAGCAGTGCTTTGGAATCCGTCACGAAGCCGACCACACTATCGCCGCCGTGCTCGGCTTGCGCGAGCATGTCTGACGCGATGAAATCCGCATTTCCTGTCTTGTCCGCGAGGATGAGAATCTCGCTCGGCCCGGTTAACAGATCTATCGAAACTGCTCCCACAAGGTGGCGTTT
>JANPAU010000319.1:0-5313 GCA_031430055.1 Akkermansiaceae bacterium
GCTGGTCCCAGCACGAAGCCGTCCGCGTGGTCCGCGCCGTCCGCGATCTCGACGTTTACATCGAGCAGCCGTGCCTCAGTTATGAGGAGTGCCTCGCAGTCCGCCGCCAGACCGACCATCCATTCGTCATGGATGAAAACATCGATAATCTCGACATGCTACTGCGTGCGAAAGGCGACCTCGCAATGGACTTGGTGAATTTGAAAATCAGTAAACTTGGTGGACTCACCAAAATCAAGCAAGCGCGAGATCTTTGCGTAACGATGGGTATTGCGATGACTTTGGAAGATTCATGGGGCGGCGACATCACCACGGCCGCCATCTCGCATCTCGCGCATAGCACGCCGGAGCAATTCCGTTTCACCAGCACGGACTTCAATAGCTACGTCACCGTCAGCACGGCGGAAGGCGCACCGCAACGGGTCGATGGATTCATGGCCGCTAGCACCGAGCCGGGTCTCGGTATTAAGCCACGGATGGAAATTCTCGGAAAACCTGTCGTGATCGTGAAATAACCGGCGCGCCCGTCCAGTATGCAATACGTGATTCTACGTTAAAATGAGCTGCCGCCAATGATTTCTTATCAAATCAAAGTCGGCAGCTGAATTATTTTGCCGTGGGTGCAATCATTCTCGCCAAAAAGGGACAGATTTCAGCTGGTGGTAACAAGTGTGACCATGCGTTGATGCCCTTTCACGTGATGCAGTCTATCATAAACTCAACCCAAACTCCAAAAACTAGATCATGAAAGCCATCCTCGTTCCCATCATCACGCTCTGCAGCCTTGCCGCCTTTGCGGTCGAAAAAGCCGGACTACCTACCGCCTACACCGACCGCAATATTGAAGGTTGGAATGTGCGCATCGACAACCGCTTGCTAGCAGGTGAATCCGCACCAGTCGGAGAGCAGGCGCTCAAAGTGCTCAACGCGAAATTAGTCAATATCACCCTGCTCGTGCCAAAAGAGGCGCTGTCTAAATTGCAAGCAGTCACCATTGAAATGGATCTCGATTATGGCGCACTATCATCTATGCAGTATCACAACGATGCGGGCTGGTTGAAAGACAACGGCTATAATGAGAAGCTCGTGAAGTGCGTGCATATCCCCGTCGCAGATCACTTGATGTCCACTTATGACAATCACCGCATGCCATTGGTGATCCTTCATGAATTGGCGCACGCCTACCACGACCAAGTGCTCGGATTCGATGAACCGAGAATCAAGGCAGCTTGGAAGAAATTCTGTGATAGCGGCAAGTACAAGTCGGTCCTCACCAGCCCCGGACACATGCGCGAGCACTACGGTCTCACTAATCAGATGGAATTCTTCGCAGAAATGACCGAGGCGTATTTCGGATCGAATGATTTCTATCCATTTGTCGCCGGTGAGCTGAAGCGGGACGAACCCGAAATTTACGCGCTCATGGCCGAGATCTGGGGACCATTGGCCCCGCGCGAAACAAAGCCAGTCACTCCAAAACCATGAAAAATCGATTCATCGCATTGCTATTCTGTTTGTGGGCCTCTGCGGCAATCGCCGCCGAGAATCCCGCGAGCCTGCCGGATCTCACGCAGAACAATGCGGTGGACCGCAGCCAAACCTATAATCTCGGGGCTACCGGTCTTCGTGGTTGGATTTATACCAAGGCTGCCAATAACCTCGATAGCCAACAGGGTCGAACCACCACTGCCAGCCGCCAGATTCTCGTCACCCATGTCGGCAAGAAATCGCCGGCGAATGGGGTGATGAAAGTCGATGACGTTATTCTAGGCGTGGCGGGAAAGCCATTCACCGACGATGCTCGCAAGTGTTTTGCAAAAGCCATTCAGAATGCTGAAATGGAGGCAAATCGCGGTGTCCTAAATCTGATGATTTGGCGGGCGGGTAAGCCTGCAAACGTGGTGCTCAATCTCAAGGTCATGGGCACTTACAGTGCCACCGCGCCTTATAATTGCCCGAAATCTAAGCTCATCTTTGATGATGCTTGCGAGTTGCTCGATAAAGAACCTCTCGTGGCCGGTTGGACTGGAGCCATCAATGGTCTTGCACTCCTCGCTACCGGTGAGTCCAAGTATCAATCAAAATTACGCAAGTATGCGCGTGAAATTGGACCCAAGTCACTTTCCTTAAAAGGGGTTCCAGTCAACACGTGGCATTGGGGTTACATCAATCTATTCCTATGCGAATATTTCCTTAGTACTGGTGACAAAGATGTTCTTCATGCCATCGAGGAATACACGATCGCTCTCGCCAAGGGACAAGGCGTGTATGGCACCTTCGGCCATGGCGGTTCAGAGCTGACCACCAATGGTGAACTCCATGGCTCCATTCCACCCTACGGCCCTGTCAATGCGGCGGGTCTCATCGCGAACATGTCCATCGTCATGGGCAAGAATTGCGGCGTGAAGGATGCGGAGGTGGATGCCGCAATCATCCGCGCATCCAACTTCTTCGCCTATTACGTAGATAAAGGTTCAATTCCATACGGAGAGCACATGCCATGGCCGAGCCACGAAAATAATGGTAAAAACGCCATGACTGCCATGTTGTTCGCGCTGCAAGGTAATAAGATTAAAGAAACACAATTTTTCGCGAAAATGGTCACGGCTTCATACCCCTGCCGGGAGTATGGCCATACCGGGCAGGGCTTCAGTTATCTATGGGGTGCGCTGGGAGCAAATACTGGCGGACCACTTGCCACTGCGGCATTTGTCAAAGAATCTTCATGGCATCTCGATCTTGTCCGGCGCTGCGACGGCTCGTTCACCTATGATGGCGCAGAACAATACGGGGCAGGTAAAACCGACGATGATACATACTATGGCGCGAGTTCCTACAATGGTATCAGCCCGAACGCCACCTATGTCCTAACCTACGCTCTACCGCTTAAAAAAATTGGCATCACTGGTCGCGATTTGAATCCAGCTCATGCACTGAGCAAAAATGACGTGGCTGAAGCAATCGCCTCCGGGTGCTTCGATCTCACCCGCAAAACTCTGACGGAAGACCAGCTCGTCGAAGCCTTCAAAGACTGGTCGCCTATTGTGCGTAGCTGGGCGGCAGAAGAACTGGCTAGCCGCCCTGCCGGAAAAAAATATGCCCGAAGGCTCATTACCATGGCGGAGGGGCCAGACGGTCGCATGCGCCAAGGTGCTGCCGAAGCACTGGGATACATCAAAGATTCCGGTGCATTGAAAGTATTGTCCCGACTGCTCACCCACGAAGACAGGTGGCTCAGAGTGAAAGCAGCCAACGCCCTTAAAAACATGGGAGATACTGCGAAACCGGCCATCCCTGAAATGCTCGAGGCGTTGGTCCAAACCGCAGAGCCGGTCTATCCAGTCGTCTGGGAGGATCCGATCCAGCTGACTCACGGCGAACTCGCGGCAGCACTTTTCGGCGGGATGTTGGGACGTTCGATTGAGGGAATTAGTCCTAAATTACTCTATCCGGCGATTCGGGCGGTGGCCAATAACCCGGATGGCATGGCGCGGACGACGCTTGGCGGAATTTTCCAGAATCAACTCACCGAGAAAGACGTCGCGATCCTCGCGCCCGACCTTGTCGAGGCCGTGAAAATACCTGCTCCGGCGGATACCATGTTCAGCGGAGGCATTCGGATGGGCGCGTTCAAGGCCTTGACCAAATATCATTACAAGGAGGGAATTGAAGTCGGTGTGATTTTTGCGAAAACCCAAGGAGGTCATGGCAGTGAGAATAGAACCATCGAGATCATGAAAGAGATCGCGAGCTACGGAACTGCCGCAAAAGAAGCTATTCCCGGGCTGAAGGAGTTGATCAAAGAATTCGACGCGCAGACCGCGCGGAACGAATTCCCAAAGGATCTTAATGGAATGAGAACCTCAGCGGTGGCAGAAACGATTAGAACCATCGAGTACGCCACCACCCAGCCTAAACTCAAGACGATTAAGGGGGTGGTGGAAAAACCGCTGAATCCGGTCAAGCTGGCCGATCCCGAAAAGCCGGTCCTTCGGAATACTGGCAAGCGCTACGGCACCGGAGAAATCACTATTCTAACTACGCCAGATGGCGCGAACCTGCCTGCTTCCGCTTCGATCGATAACTTCCCGATGCTAGTCCGTCTGCACAAAGATTGGTTCGATTTTAAACAAGTGAAGCCCAGCGGCGATGATATCCGCTTCACCGACAGCACTGGCACAGCGCTCGCTTATCAGGTGGAAGAATGGAATCCTGAGCTTGGAACGGCTAGCATCTGGGTGCTCATTCCACACATCGACGGCAATGCGCGGCAGACGATTAACATGCATTGGGCAAATAGCAGTGCAGTCAGTAAGTCGGATGGCAAAGCGGTATTCAATGAATCCAACGGATACCTGAGCGTCTGGCACATGGATGATCCGGCGATGGATGAAGTCGGCACCTTGAAAACCACCGACGTAGGCACGACAGCCACCCGGGGAATGATTGGAAAAGCTAGGCGTTTTGACGGCAAACAGGGGATATCGGCGGGTGACAAGATTAACCATTTTCCAACAGGATCCAGCCCGCATAGCTCGGAGGCGTGGTTCCGCGCAGACAGGAGTAATGGCAACATTCTCGCCTGGGGGAAGGATCAGAATCAGGGCAAAGTTGTGATGGCTTTTGCCAGTCCGCCACAAATCAAGATCGATAGCTATTTCTCCAGTGCCAATGTCGCCGGAGAAAGCACGCTGCCGCTTTCCGAGTGGACTCATGTGATGCATACCTATGAAGAAGGGGATTCGCGAATCTATATCAACGGAGTCTTGGACGGTGTTTCTACCGGGAAAGAAAAACTCCTAAATATTCCAAACCCATCCGGACTCTGGATTGGTGGCTGGCGCAATGATTATAATTTCCTCGGTGACATCGATGAAGTCCGAATCTCTAAGGTCAAGCGCTCAGCCGACTGGGTGAAGCTTCAATATGAAAACCAAAAGACGCTGCAAACCCTAACCGGTACCATCATCCAGCCGGGTGATGAATTTGCCGTGAGCCAGCAAGAAGTGACCGTGGCCGAAGGGAAAAGCACGACCCTTTCCGCGATGGCGGGTGGTGCGCTGAAGGTCTATTGGATATTGAAAGCAAACGGCAAGGAGACGGTTGTTTCTACGGATCGTTTTTCGTTCGCCTTCGACGCGGGCCGCGTGACCGGAGATCAAGCGGCGACCATGCAATTTAAAGCGATCTATCCGGACGGTGTGAAGACCACCGATATCCCCATCTCCATCAAGGAGGCGATCGAAGAGCCTGCCTTCACCCTGAAAGCGCCCACCACTTGGGACGGTCGGACGCCGATCGAAATTGTCCCAC
>JANPAU010000320.1:0-8584 GCA_031430055.1 Akkermansiaceae bacterium
GGGGAAGAAGATAGTCGTCGCCAGCTCGGAAGAAAACTGGGCATCCAGTGCGACGCCGCTGTCGAGGTGCTCCTTGAGGCTGATCCCGCGCTGGATGGCGAAGAGCGCACCAATCCGTTTTTTTGAGAGATTGATCACGGACTCCGCGAAGCGTTCGAGGAAGGCGCGCCGGAGTTTGGTCGAGAAGGAAAACAGTCGGTTGCTCCCCAGTCTGGCAAGGCCGTTGCGAAGCTCCGGTTGGAAAATAACGATCAGGGCGAAGGCCAGGATCGTCGCAGCCCCCTTGAGAATCCAACTGATGACCTCAAACTGGAACAGGGAGGAAATCAGCGTCAAAACCACCAAAATCGAGCCAAGCCCGACTAGGATCTGCGCGCCACGGGTCGCTCGGAAAGCCCGGTAGATTTGATAGATACAGGCGGCGAGTAGCAGGATTTCAATGCTGTCCCGCCAGTGATCTTGGATGAATTTCAACATCGGAATAGTGTCGCCTGCGAGGTTACGCCGCCTTGCAAGGTGCTGGCAACCCAAGAAATTTCTGTAGTGGTGGAAGTTCTCGTGTGAACGGGTCTTGTGAGGGATGGGTGGAAATTCTCTGAATCATTCCAATCGCGCAAAATATCGAAAGCTTGTCACTTCGCGTCTCCAACCTGACACTCTCTGACACCTCATGATCCTTGATATAGTTCCTCAATTCTTAGCTGTTGCTCAACCCGCTGACCTTAAAATCTGGGCCTATGTTGGATTCGTTGGCCTCGTCATGTTGTTCTTGGCTCTCGATCTTGGAGTTTTCCACCGAGAAGCCCACGAAGTGGGGATGAAGGAATCCCTCCTTTGGTCTGCCATCTGGCTCACCTGTGGTCTGTCATTCAGTATCTTCGTCTACTATGCCTATCAGGCTCACTGGTTGGGACTCGGCTTGGAAACCCCGAAGTACGTTGGCGGGGCGATCGTGCTGGGTGAAGTTGCTGGGGCCACTGCGGCGATTCAGTATCTCACTGGCTACGTGGTCGAGAAATCACTGGCGATGGACAACATCTTCGTCATCGCCATGATCTTCGGCTTCTTTGCGATTCCGGGGAAATACCAACATCGGGTGCTTTTCTGGGGGATCATCGGAGCTCTCATCATGCGTGGAGCCATGATCTTTCTTGGTGCTGAGTTGATCATGCGCTACACTTGGATTCTGATTTTCTTCGGCTTCTTCTTGATTTTGACGGCCCTTAAAATGGCTCTAATCAAGAGCAACGACAATCCAGCTAACAATCCCATCGTCAAGATCGCGAAGAAGGTGTTTCGTACCGTGGATTTCTTCGATGGTCAGAAATTCTTCACCCGCCGCACGGCGGAGCCCACTTACGTCAAAAATCCCAAGACTGGCTACGACATCCAAACTCCCGCTGACCCTGCAACCCTATCAGCCAAGTGGGCCATCACACCTCTGTTCCTGGCGCTTATCATGGTGGAAATCACCGACTTGGTCTTCGCCGTCGATTCCATCCCTGCTATTTTTGCGATCACCCCAGATCCGTTCATCGTCTTCACGAGTAATATCTTCGCGATTCTCGGACTGCGTGCCTTGTATTTCTGCCTTGCCGCGCTGATTGAGAAGTTCCGCTTCCTCAAGCCGGCTTTGATTTTGATTCTCATGTTCGTCGGAGTGAAGCTTCTACTCCTTGCCGCTCCCCCGTATCTCAACGATATCGGTTGGGCTGCTAAGGAAATGAGTAGCATCAAAATCGACCCAATCGTATCGCTCGCAGTCGTCGTCGGAACTTTAGTCGGTGCCTCGGTGCTGTCGATTTTGTTGCCAGCAAAAGAGAAGGAAACACTTAGTTAATCCTCATCAGCACCTCTGCTCGGCGGGATCGGGGAAACTCATCCCTTGCCGTCCGCAGGGAGCTGGCTTTAACTCCGCCCATGCACGAAGAAATCAAGCTCACCCGAGAAGTCGCCGCCATCCAGATTCCCAGCGGAGATAGCCTTACCCTGCCCGCCGGCACGGCGGTATTCATCACCCAGCGCCTCGGCGGCACCTTCACGGTCGCCACTTCTCAAGGGCTCGCCCGCATTTCTTCGCAAGACGCGGATGCTCTGGGTGTCAATCCTGAGGAAGAACTGAAAAAACAAGCGGAAGTCGTCCGGCTCCAAGACGCACCGCTCGAAGAGCAAGTCTGGCATCAGCTGAAAGGCGTATTCGACCCGGAAATTCCTGTCGATATCGTCAATCTCGGGCTGGTCTACGACTGCATCATCGAAGAGTCCGAGGGAAAAAAGATCGTCGCCGTGAAGATGACTCTCACCGCTCCAGGCTGCGGCATGGGTCCGGTCATCGCTGCCGATGCCCAAGCTAAGATCATGACCATCGACGGCATCGATGACGCGCGCGTAGAACTCGTCTGGGATCCAGCTTGGAATCAGGAAATGATTTCCGAAGAAGGGAAGATGAAGCTGGGGATGATTTAATCCTGAGCCTTGGATTTCCACGTTTGATCGATGTAGGCGATGATGGTGGGAATCGCCACATCAAAGGTCTCTGCCACCTCTTCATAAGCCTGGCGGCCGAGGCCGATCGGGTCTGCTACATCGGTGCCAGTGCCAGTGCTCGCCGTCTCGGCAAACTCGCAGACCAGATAGAATTTATCCGCATGCTGCGGGAAGCGGGTTTCTAACGTTTGCAGGTGACCGAGAGTCATCGCAAATACATGGGTCGCGGCGGTGAGCATCGCCTCGGATACAGGCCGACTGCTGAAGTCACCCAGCGATGCGTTCCTTTTTTTTAAAAGCGCAGCAGTTTCAGGATTGCACGGTGCCCCCTTGGACGCGGCTACCCCGGCGGAACTCACCTGGAAATCCTCACGCCCGGCCACCGCCGCACGGAAGAGTCCCTCCGCCATCGGACTGCGACAGGTGTTTCCAGTGCAAACAAACAGAACGTTCTTCAAATCAGCCATCGCGGGGAAACTGACGTCTCGTCGCTCGCTCGTCAAATCCATAAGGAGTCGCCACGCGTCCGGATGAATCGCGGGAAGCCCGATTCCAGAAGCTGCAATTTTTTAGAGACCGCTTAAGAAATCAAAGACTCGCGGTGCTAAACACTTCATTTGGCCTCGCTGACGTGCCGGCTTGGGAGGATTTTTCAGTAACGAATCCCGCGCTTTGCTTCTGTGTTGGGTATGGACACAATCCCCGGCAGCGAACCCATGGAAAATCTGCCCCACAGCCCGCTCGGCGGACTCGATCCCGCGAATCTCCTGAAGCAAGGAGCGGCGGAGGATACTTTCATGGACGGCACGACCAGCGCCTTCAACCCGCCTTCGCTTGAAGAGCTCTCGGCCATTTTCCCGCAGTTTGAAATCCTGGAACTCATCGGCCAAGGCGGCATGGGCGCGGTTTACAAGGTCCGGCAAAAAGATCTCGACCGCATCGTCGCGCTGAAAATCCTGCCGCCTGCCATCGGTCAATCCCCGGAGTTTGCCGCCCGCTTCACCCGCGAAGCCAAAGCGTTGGGAAAATTGAATCACCCCGGCATCGTCACCCTCCACGAGTTTGGCCAACAGGACGGACTCTACTTCATTCTCATGGAATTCGTGGACGGTGTGAATCTCGCCCAACTCATGAAAAGTGGTCGGATATCGCCGCGAGAGGCGCTGGCCATCGTCCCGCAGATTTGCGAAGCGCTGCAATTCGCCCACGACCAAGGGATCGTCCACCGCGACATCAAACCGGAAAATCTCCTGCTCGACCGCCTTGGTCGGGTGAAAATCGCCGACTTCGGCATCGCGAAGGTGGTAGCGGCGGTCTGTGAGGAACCGTTATGGAGTGGGGACACTCCTGTCCCCACCGATGCCACAATAGCCGGGAAAATAAACGGCACCCCGCAATACATGGCCCCCGAGCAAGTCTCCCATCCCTCCGAAGTCGATCACCGCGCTGACATTTATGCCCTCGGCGTCGTCTTCTACCAGATGCTCACCGGCGAGCTACCGGGCAAATGCCTCGAAGCGCCGTCGAAGAAAGTCCACATTGACGTCCGCCTCGACGAGATCGTGCTCAAGGCGATGGAAAAAGCCCCAGAAATGCGCTATCAGACCGCCCATGAATTCCGGACTGTGGTTGATGGGGTCCAGGCACCGGCGCATGCCCTATCACCATCACCATCACTTCCTTTAGCACCGCCCAAGCGCGGTATGTTGCGGCGTTGGTGGTGGGTGTTTCTTGTCATCTTCCCACTGGGGCTTCTCATCGGACTCGCGGCAGCATCGGTTCTGACTCATTTCACGCCGAAGAAATATGAAGTGTCCGCGATCATCGAGGTTAAACCTGCGGAGGGCTCGGCGATGCCCCCGGATATCTTGGGAAGTCAGATCAAAGCGCTCAAATCCAAGAAGACCCTGGAGGCGGTGGCGGAGCAGTTGGAACTCCCCAAAAAATGGATGCTCAGCCAAGACGCCGTGGTTCAAAGACTACTGGATATCTCGACGACTCAGAATATCCGCGGCACCGACCTGATCAGTATCGGAGTGCGCCACACCGACCCACAGGAAGGCGTAGCCATTGTTAGGTTGCTGGCGCAGAACTATCAGCGGAATTTTCCGGGAGAGGTCGTCATTCATGAAGAACCATCTGAGCCGAATGCACCGAGCTCGCCGAATGTCCGGTTGAACCACGCCATCGGGGCTCTTCTTGGACTGACGCTTTCTCCGTTTTTGACCATCATCCTGATCGCGATTTTGCAGCGCTTGTTTCCCGAAACGAAGTCGATGAACTCGCCGAACCTTGGTAGAGTGAACAAGAGTGGACCCGCAGTGAAGAAATTTTCTACGCTCAGTGTGATACTGCTCGTTGTCTTCTCGATACTTACGTTGATACCGGCGATTGTCGGAACGGCTGCATTTTTTTGGTATCAGCTCTCGGAACCAAGGACAGTGAATCATCTCTCATCAGAAAATGGTGATATACCCGTCGCGAAAACCTCTGTTACAACAGATGCAACTAGAATACCCAACAGCCAGAGTTCTCACCCGCTTCTCATGACCGAGTTCGGTGAATTCAAGTCTGAGCAAAGTCCTTGGAGAATTCACGTTTCTGCTGAGGATCGGAAGTTACAAATCAGCCGTCAGCTTGGCGGGATTGGGTCAGGGATTTCTCCTGATCATTGGCGTGCGCAGGAGGGCTGGTTCGCATTCATTGAGGATCAAAACCATGCTTGGGCCTATGATGGTGACAAAGAGTTGGTCTTGGTCGATGTCGGAATTGAGGCGACTACGCTCTACAGCACTGAGATCATTTCCCGTCGTGTTCCCGAAGTCATTCTGCCTCTGATCTCCCAAGCGACGCGGAATACAATCGGAACCGGGGTGGGTAGGACTAACAGAGAAGTGAATCGAAAGGCGGTTCCGAACCTCCTCGCCGGAGCATGGCTGTTGGAGCGCAAGGGATCGCTCAATGGCATCGATCTGGAAACGGGTAGTTTAATAACCTTTCACCCAACTCCAACAGTTCTGTTTCCGGTCGAAGATGTGGAGTGGAGAAAAAAGCATGGAGTCGATTTGATTATGGATCTTGATTCGAACGAACTTGGCGTGCTCGTCGCAGGCGTGTGTGTCAAAGAAGTTGCTGCTGATTGGTGGGATGAAACACCTGAAGCGGGAGTCGTGGAGGCGGTCTTACCACCTTGGGCGGAGGAGTCTCGGATAGATGAACGCATGACGTCTATTTCTGTTGCTGGGCCATCTTCCGGCTCCAAGACGCATGTTTACCGAACATTGACGGGAAGTGTGTGTATTTTACGATTCAGACCGACGGATCAGTTGAGTGGATTGTGGGCGGAATACCGCGTGATCGTGGACCGGAATGCGGTGAATGAAGCTCCTGATGCCATTCAGCCCCTCATTTCCCGATCCACTCTAGGAAGAGTCGGGGCGAAAAGTGGAAATATACCGGATGCCGAAAAAATGGAAATCGGCGGTCCAGAGGTTGGGGGCTTGGCGGCGATCTGGATCTCCGGAATCGATGCCGGGAAGTATTCTCAGAGCTGGAAGGATGCGGCGGTTTTTTTTCAAACAGCGATCACAGAAGGTGCTTGGGTTTCCGCGCTTGAAGGAGTGAGGAAGCCTCTAGGCGCGGTGAAATCCCGAGAGATCCGGGATACGAAAAAAGCAAACAAGCTCCCTGGCGCGCCGGATGGCGAGTATTTCGTCATCCAGTTCGACACGTCTTTCGCCGCGAAGGACAAAGCAGTGGAGACGGTGACATTCATGTTGGAAAAAGATAGAACGTGGAGGGCGTCCGGTTATTTCATCCGATAGTGTTATGAAAATCCATCAAGCCCCGTGGGGCAAATCCCTGATCGTGGTTTCCAGCCTGTTGGTCGTCTTGTCTGTTCTGAATGTGGTTGGCTTGCCATTGCTTCTAGTAAGTATTCCACAAGGCTTCGCGGTTCTAGCACAGTGGAGCTTGCCGGTGATCGTGCTGGCTTGTCTACCGTTCATGATTCGCAGCTACTCCATTACAGAAGGCGCGATTTTCATCCGGCGCTTGTTTTGGACGACGCGGCTGAATCGCGCGGGTTTGAAATCGGCAGAAGTGATTCCCAAGGCGATGAGCAGGAGCTTGCGGACCTGCGGCAACGGCGGTGGATTTTCGTTCACGGGTTGGTATTGGAGCAAGCAGCTCGGGTTCTATCGGGCGTTTGTTACAGATTTAGACCGGACGGTGGTGTTGCGTTTTGAAACGCGGACGGTAGTGGTGTCGCCGAGCGATCCTGAGGGATTTGTGAGTGAATTGAATTTGGAAAATCGAAACGCGGCGAGTGGTGATTGCCGCTACTGCTGATGGCTGCTGCGGGTGATCGATTTTTCGCGACGACGCGCTGGACGATGGTCCGGGCGGCTGGGGCGTCGGCGGCGGAGGCGTTAGAAACCTTGTGCGCGGCGTATTGGTTTCCGCTGTATGCCTATGTGAGGCGGCATGGATTTTCGAAAGAAGACGCAGAGGATCTGACGCAGGCGTTTTTCGCGAAGCTGCTGGAGCGGCAGGATTTCTCGGGGCTGAAGCAGGAGAACGGGCGGTTCCGTGCGTTTTTGTTAGCGGCGTTGAAGAATTTTCTATCGAACGAGCGCGACCGTGCGGGACGGCTGAAACGCGGGGGAAATATCACGCACTTTTCCTTGGATTGGCAGAGCGCGGACACGCAATTTCAGATTGCGGATGGCGGACAGGTGCCGCCGGATGCGGCGTATGACCGCGAGTGGGCGGTGGCGCTGCTGGAGCGGGTCATTTCGAAGCTCCGCGAAGAGGCGGTGGTGGATGGCAAGGCGGCACGTTTCGATTCATTGAAGTCCTATCTCACCGTGGGCAAGGGCGAGATTCCGTATGCTTCCGCGGCGGAGGAATTGGCGATGGATGTGGGAGCCGTGCGCCTGGCGGTGCATCGTTTGCGCAAGCGCTACCGGGAATTCCTGAGAAATGAAGTGGCGGACACGCTTTCTGATTCCGCGATGGTGGATGAGGAGTTGGCGGTCTTGCTCGGGGCGTTCCGCTGAGCGGGTTTATCCTTGATGGCGCAGGCGATCTCGCGATGGTTCGCGGGGAAAATGCTGTCTGATCCCTCAGTTTATGCGCTCGCGCTGTTGGCGGCGCTTTGTATCGGTCTTTCGAAGGCGGGGTTCAGTGGAATCTCGATGGTGTCGGTGGTGATCTTAGCCGATATTTACGGCTCGAAGGCATCGGTGGGGCTGGCTTTGCCGCTATTAATCGCAGCGGATTTGATGGCGTATCCGGCGTTCATCCATCATGGATCGTGGCGACCGGTGTGGAAATTGTTAGCTCCGGCGTTGATCGGTATTGCGCTTGGATGGTGGTTGTTGGGAGGGATTTCCGAAACATCGGCGCGGCGGGTGATTGGCGCTTGCGTGTTGATGATGGTCGGTTTGCAGGCATTCCGGCGGTGGCGACCGGTGGGGTTTGATCGCTTGGCGCAGTCGCGCGGATTCGGCCAAAGTGCCGGGGTTTTAGGAGGCTTCGCGACGATGCTGGCAAACGCGGCGGGGCCAGTCATCCAACTCTACTTGATGGCGCGGAAGGTGCCGAAGATGGAGTTGATCGGCATCGGCGCGAGGTTTTTCCTGCTGATCAATTTGATCAAAGTGCCATTGAACGCACGGTTGGCGCTCATTACGCCGGATAGTTTGGTGGAAAATCTCAAACTGCTGCCCGCGGTGGCGGTGGGAATTCTCGGTGGAAAATGGCTGCTGCGGCATGTGCCGCAGGTTGCCTTTGAGTGGATGGTCGTAGTGTTCTCGACCATCGCCGGGCTACGAATGATTTTTTGGTGACCAGTCTCAGCGTTGTTCTTTGAGGGCTTGAAAGGCTTGCCACGCAAACATGCCGAGGAAAATGGGGAAGATGGGGGAGGAGTTGGTGAACTTGAACACTAGGAGACCCGTGACGATGGCGACGACGATGCTGATCCAGAGGGTGACTTTGATCCGGTCCGGGCCGAGGATTGCATTGAGCATCTGACCGCCGTCGAGGGGCACGACGGGGAGGAGATTGAGAATCGCCCAAAAGAAGCTGATGA
>JANPAU010000321.1:0-3516 GCA_031430055.1 Akkermansiaceae bacterium
GGTCGGCATGGCATTGGCCATCCGCAAGGAATCTGCCGCCAAGTTCAACGCCAGCGTCGTCGTTTGCATCGGCATTGGGGTGATCGGTTGGATCGCCTTCAAATGGGGCCAGAGCACCTATTTCCTCACGGTAAAACCCGAGTGGAGCCGCTCGCTGGAGTATCTGAAAATCAGTCGCCTGTTCATGGCCCAGATCGTTGCGCTGAGTGGCGCGGTGATCGGCATCGTGCTTTTTGTGCGCAGTGGCCGTCGTGAAACGATTACGAAGTCGCTGGTGCTCACCGCGCTGTGTGCACTTGCGACTTTGTTTTTCTGGCCGCTGAATTTCGTCAAAGCCTTTGCTTCTCCGCATCGCGAAGCTCCAAGAAGTGAATGGCCGGATCAAGAGAAGCTGAAGTTTACCTTCGAAGAAAATCTGAACTGGAAGTCCATAGTCTCTAGCACAAACAGTGGCACCTATAACCAAGTCGCCTACAAATCGATTGATGGAAACGGTCGTCTCACCGGCCTAACTAACGGCTGGCGACCATCGCTCGACACCACCTACCAATCGCTGCTCACACTCTCGAACGGCAAGACCATTCCCTCCCGCCGCGAAGCATGGGCGACACTCGGCGCGCGGGCTATCATCCCCACCTTGGGAATCCCGAGTCCTTATCAGATTGATGAAAAACAAAGCTCTGCATTCCAGCTCGCCGAGTTCAAATTTCAGGACGCAGCGGGCGCAATGACTGGTGCACATTTAAAAGGCACCATGAAAATCCCATTCAAACGGCCGGTCATCCTCGCGAGAATGCCATTCCGGCAGGGAAGCTCGATTCAGCTTGGAAATCAGCGGATCGATCTCACCAAGGTCGAAACGAATTTCGATGAAATCACCTACACCATCGTCCAGCAAAGACCCCTGATCCAACTGCGGGGAGATTGGTTCGATCATGACGGGGGCGTCGTCGACTTCATCGTCATCCACGCGGGTCGCAAGGAATTACTCTACGAAGGCAACGCATCCTCAGGCAACAACACATCAGGCCATTATACCATCGCGCTTAAAGATTTCACCCAGCCGATCTGGAAACCGGACTTCAAAAAGCATCCGATCCCACCCGACTGGGCTGATGGGGCGGAGCTCCTCGTGATCGGCGATGAAAACGGCGGCAGCTTTTCTCAAGCATTCGATTTTCCGAACATCAACTTGGAGAACAAGCGATGAACACCCTGCTCCATCTTTGCAAAAAGGATTTTATCTTCGCCAAGCCGTGGATTCTCGGAACGTGGTTTGCACTCGTCATCAGTAACATTCTGCCGTGGATCAGCCCGGACGGAAAGGCCGGTGAACCATTCATGATGATCCGTATGCTAGCGCCGATGGTGATGATATTCCTAACCAGCACGCGGATCATCCATTGCGATTCCTTCGTCGGCACCGTGGACTTCATGGGTACCCGTCCGGTGCGGGCCACCACGCTGTTGCGGAACAAACTGGTGCTCATCGTGTTAGTTCTGGTCCTGCCGGCGGTGGGATTCGCGTTGTTGCACGCGGCGTGCATGCGGGTGAATCTTTCCGCTTTGGAGTGGCTGCTGTTATTTATCGAGAACTGGCTGTATTTTTCGCTCATCGCCGGAGCAGCCGTGGCGTATGCCGTGATCTCCCGCAACGTCGGCATCATGGGAGTTCTCATTATCGCGACACCTTCCTTGTTCTTGATGCTGCTAGCCATGTTCAATCTAAATTGGCCGTTCGGACAATCCCTTGAAGAACAGCACCTCAAAGCCTCGTTCCAGTTAGTCGCCCAAGCATTCCTATCGGTCGCGGCGGTGGCCATCGCCATGAGCTGGGTCGCCAAGCGGCGGATCTGGCTAACGGCGGCGGGCTTCCTGCTGTGTGCCGCATTCCTGGTCGCTCCGGGTCTGTTCTGGAAATGGAATTTTGTGGATGAAATGAGTCAGGATGTCACGACGTCGGAAATCGTTTCCGACCGTGCGGATGTTCAGTGGACAGACGCACCCAGGTTCGGTTCTTACAGTAGCAGGAATAACATTACTTATTCGCAAATAATACGGTCGGGCAGCGTGACCGGGCTAAAGGATCGATGGATAGGGGATTTAGCGAAATTTGAATCGGAAGCACGGTTCGCTAACAACACGACATGGAAGAGCGAGGGAAACTCGGATTCCCAAAATTTTGGCGTCGGATATTCTTTCCTATCACCTGCTTTCCTGCTGAAGTTAGGGCTTCATCCGGGCGAAGGCGAAGTGATGCCACACAATGTGGGTTCCAAATCATGGACGCTTTTCGAAATCGAAAGGAGACGCTTGTGGAAGATGCCAGATCGCCGAGCGTCGATCCGGGGAACAGGCACCTTCCAGCTATATCAGCCTGTGATCCGCGCGGAATTGCCAGCCCAAGTCAACGCTTCGTTCGTTGCTGAGCGCTTCAGGTATCGGATTGAAAGCCTGACCTGTAACCGCAGGGCGATTCAGGTAGTTATGAGTATCCGTGGAGTAGCTTTGAGAAGCCGGGGTGACGGAGCGAAAGCATCAGGAAACGTCGAATTACTGTTGGTCAACCCTGTGACGAAGGAATTCACGTATCGGAGGAGTCTGGGTGCCTCTCGCAGGATAGGTGGAGAATGGATCACCGTCCATGAAACCCTTTTGCTCGGTCAACAATCTGACCCCGTAAATAGGCAACGAGCCGAGAAATTCCTCAAAGGCGCCCGCCTTTACATCCTCAGCACCCGCTACGGCGGGAACATCGAATTGCCATACGAGATCCCGGAAATGCTGCTGGAGGAGGAGCCCTGAAACAACTAATAGGCATGAGCCATTTTGTATGAAATTGATATCGAGCTTTTCAGCCTGCCGTGATTGGCCTATTCATCATCAGGATATCTTTGAAATTTCAGCCTCTATCAAAAATGAAAATCATAAATCATTTACCAGAACCATGATCGCGATTCCTCAGATTTTTGTAGCTCTGGTTGTGGGGATATGCTGCTACCTGCTGGCGGTCGCTATGACGGTTTACGATGGCATTCTGTCAATGATCTTCCAGCCGATCATGGGCGCGATTTTCACCGGTGCGGCGATTATTGGCCTGCTGATCCTCGGGCTTCCAATCCGCTTGGTGAAAAGGATCAACACTTGGTGGAAGGCTCATTGGTGGATTTCATTGCTGCTCGGGTGCATTGCCCTTGCGATGATGTGTGCGTCATGGATTCCCCAGATGAGAGTTAAGGTCTTGAATCCAGAGACACAGATGCAGATCGATTCGTTCCACCCCACGTTGGCACTTGGGGGATGGTTGCTGGCGCTCTTTGCCATTTTACATTTTTATCCGCCGCTGCCTTGGTCTAAACAGAAGAATCAGTTTTAACATTCATTTTCATTCTCTTTACCAGTCTTTCAGTTTTAGAAATATTTTTGTGACTACAACCTCAACTCAGTGATCGACGCTTGCCCCCGCTGGTAGCAGATCCATTCGTTTCACGTTAGACCCAAATGAAATCAATTATT
>JANPAU010000322.1:0-10902 GCA_031430055.1 Akkermansiaceae bacterium
AGCTGCAAACCGAATCCTACGGGCGGTAGCATCTTTGTAGTTTCTATTAGGAATTCTGAACTCGCATCTCTCCGTCACCTAAGTTAATTGCCTAGAGGTGAATCTGAGCTTGCCTCCGGCGAACGATTGGTGCGACTTTCACGTATTCAATTTTCAAAAGCATGAACGAACTCAAGCGCGCTCAGTTTTTATCTTCCCTGCAGTTCTTTTTTAAGTCTCTGAGTGCGTGCAAGTTCATCGCGACATTCCTGTTATTGCTTGCTGGCAGCGCACCTTTACAGGCCTTTCCACCAGCCCCATATTACACTCTCTATGGGACCGTGAGGGATCAAGTCGGCCAGAGGCTTACTGCAGAAGGTGCCGTGATCATTCTGCTAACGGGAGGGGTGGAAATTGGTCGGACGTCAATTAATTCCGCGTTCCAGCTCGACCAGAACTACGAGTTGTCTATCCGAATCGATCAGAATCGAAGTGGGACTACTTTTTACACGGACAAGGCGGTAGCAGCGCAAGGCTTGTTCAGTCTGGTGGTGGAAATGAATGGCTCGCTGTTCTATCCGATCGAGGTTTCCGGAAATCTCACGGTTGGCAACAGCGGGGATCGAACCCGGCTGGATCTCAACCTGGGTGAGGATCTGGATCACGACGGCATACCTGATGGCTGGGAGCAATGGCAGCTCTATCAAGCGGGTTATTTTCCCGACAGCAATGGCAATTGGTCGATCAACTTGATCACCCGAGATGGCGACCTCGACGGTGACGGTTCGAGCAACTTGTTGGAATACATCGCCGGAACCTTCGCGGGTGACGCTACGGAGAAATTCGCTCTTGAAATCAAAGAAAAACTCCCTAGCAGCGTACGCTTTGAGTTCTACGGCATCACCGGCAAGACCTACACGATTGAACGCAGCGTTGATGCCCAGACATGGGTGCGGATTCCCTTCGCCATCGCCGCTCCTACCACCGGGAGTATTTCATACACTGCGACCGAGGTGGGCATCCTCTCTGCTTTCACCACGCCTCTATCAAGCACCACCAAGGAATTCTTCCGCCTCAGCGTCCGATGAAATCATTTCCCCTGTTATTTTTCCTCTGTATTTGGTTCACGGTAACATCTGCCCGTGGTCAATGGCAGACCACCACCTACACCCTCAAGGGCGGTTGGAACGCGATTTATCTCACGGGTGATGTGAAACAGGACACTCTCGACAATCTTTTCCCGCCCCAAGTGCTGCAAGTCTGGCGATGGAATACTAACCCTAACCAAGTCCAGTTCACCACCTCGCCCTCAGTTCCCTCCGCAGGCACTCCCGAGTGGAATGTCTGGAAACGGGGTTTACCCATGGAGAGCACTTTCACTCAGCTCACCGGGCAGACGGCCTATCTGGTAAAATGCTCCGGCACTCCCGCGAATACTTATACAACGGCGATCAAGCAATCGCCGCTGCCGCCGAGCGCGATTTGGGTCCGGAATGGTGCGAACCTGATGGGCTTTCCCACGAGGCTGAATGGCACTTACCCGACATTCGCCAGCTATTTCACCACCTTTCCGGCGGCCGTCGCGGCGAACACCAAGGTGTTCAAATACATCGGCGGCGATCTGGGAGCTGCGAATCCGGCCCAAGTTTTCTCGCCAACCGTTGAGCGGATCGACCGCACCCAAGCCTATTGGTTCTCCGCCGAGGTGGTTGGTGAATTCTACGCACCCGTCCAAGTGTCCCTGAGCACGGCGAACGGACTCGACTTCGGTCGCACCGGATCGGAAATCACCGCGCTCGTGGTAAACCGGAGCACTTCGACGATCACACTCACGCTGGCCCCCCTTGCCTCCGAATCTTCCCCATTGGGCCAAGAGCCGATCGTCGGCAGCGTGCCTCTCACCCGCCGCAGCTTCGATGCCGGTAGTGCCACTTGGATCGAAACTCCCATCACCACCGCTTACAATGAGATCATCCCGCCTGGGGGAACCTTACAGCTCTCCTTCGGCATCAACCGGGCGGCCATGACGGGAGCGGCGGGCACCTACTTCGCCTCTCTCCTGCGCCTCACCGATGCGGGAAATTTTTTCGAGATCCAGTTACCCGTCCGGGCGCGGAAAACCTCGCTTGCCGGGCTGTGGATCGGCGAGGCCTTGGTCTCGGCGGTGGAAAGTAAACCTGCGGCGGATGCCGTGACACCCACCTCCCGGGAGTTTCCGCTGCGCTATATTCTTCACGTCGCCGATGATGGGACCGCCCGAGTTCTTTCGCAGGCTTTCACGGGCACTCTAGCCGCCGGGGCGAATTCCTTCGGCATCTGCACGAAGGAAATCGGTCTCAAGGCGGACACCAAGGCAGGTGCCGCCCGCTTTGTCGCCAGCCATCTACCATTGGATAAGGTGATTTCCGCCGGTAATCTCAGCGGCCTAGGCAGTAATTTGAGCTGCACGATCAGTATCCCATTTGACGATCCCGCCAACCCCTTCGTCCATCGCTACCATCCGGACCACGATAACTTGGACGCCCGAGGTGGTGCCCTCACCGCCGGGAAGGAGAGCTACAGCGTGTCCCGTGCGCTGGGTTTCACCTTCACTACCGCGCCGCCCGCCGGAGTCAGCGCCACGAGTTGGGGAGTCAACGTCATCGGTGGGAACTATACCGAGACGATTTCAGGCATCCATAAGCAGGCGATCAGCGTCGCAGGCACTTTTACTCTCCGCCGCGTCTCCGAACTCGGCACCATCACCGTGAATTGAACCTCATTTCCTCTTCTAATCACTCGCCGAACCGAATTATGAAACGCCTCCTCCTCGCCTTCCTGCTCATGCTTCCCGCAGCAAGCATCGCCCAGACCACCAGCCTCGTTCCCGGCTTCATCAGCTATCAGGGAAAGGTGTTGAACTCAGCCGGTGGTCTCGTCGGGGCCGGCACTCCAGTCAACCGCACCGTGATCTTCCGCGTCTGGGACCATCCGTCCAACACCTTGGAGGCAAATCTCATCTATTCCGAGCAACAGACCGTCACCATCGCGGAGGGCGAGTTCAGTGTACTCGTCGGCCAAGGAACGGTGACCAGCCTCCAGTCCTTCGGCTATACCGAGTCTGGAAAAGGTCCGCCGACCTCCGCCATCGCGGATTCCTTCAATGGCGCAACCCGCTACCTCGGCGTCACCGTGGCGGCCGGAGCTGCCATTACTCTCACGGATAATGAAATCACCCCCCGCCAGCAAATCGTCAGTTCCGCTTTCGCCTTCCGATCCAAGTTCGCGGACAGCATCGCCTCCGGCACCGACCTCCAGTTCAATGGCAGCGCCAACTACGGCCTTGGCTACTATGGCGGCACCCGCCTCTTCAACGGCACCGCCATCGACGGCCCGGTCCTCTATGGCAACGCTGGCGGCGCTTTGGGCTCCTTCAACGGCACCAGCCAGACCACGGCCCTGCGGTGGAACGCCAGCGGCCAGGTCGGCATCGGCAGCGCCTCGTGGACCACCGGCGCGGCCACCACCGCCAAGCTGGTGCTCCAGGGCGATGATGCCAGCGCCCCGCCGCTCCAGCTCAACATCCGTGGCAACAGCGATACCAACAAGCGCCTGCTCCTCGGTTACAACACCACTTCCAATTACGGCTCACTCCAGTCCTACAGCGCGGCTTCCACGGCCTCCAATTTGCTTTTAAATCCTGTCGGCGGGAACGTCGGCATCGGCACAGTAACTCCGGTGACGAGACTCGATGTTAGGGGCGGTGTCAGTGCAGCGGGTACCACCGGTTACGTCTTCAACAGCGGCGGCGATTCCGATGGAGGTTTGTTTTCACCTGGAGACGGTACTCTCCAGTTTAAAACCGATGCTGTGGAGCGCATGCGAATTGATAGCGCAGGCAATGTCGGCATCGGCACCACGACTCCGGATGCCAAGCTCGCGGTCCTTGGCACTGCCAGAACAAGTGCCACCAGCGGTGAGGGGGATCTCGTCGTCGGAGATGTGAGAGGCCAACACCTCAGTTTTCAAGGTGGCACCGGCACCAGCACGTTGAGCATGATCGCCGCCTACAACGGCAACGTCCAAAGCACGCTGTTTCTCAATTACTGGGGAGGCGCTGGGATCTATCTAACCGGTGGAGATACGGGTGCGAGGGTTAGCGTTGGAGTAAGCGATGTGTCGGAGAAATTCAACGTGGGGGGGAATTCGAAAATTTCGGGGAACCTCTATCTCGGATCTGGATCATTGACGACGACATCCAAGCTTCACATGAACGTTGCAGGGAACGGCAACGACTGGGATGTAAGGCTTACAGGCGAAACTTGGACGACTGGGATACGCGTTTCGGATAGCAATTTCCTCGAGGTGACGAATAACGCAGGAGCCGGAGGGGCTCTTGGGGGGACAGGCTTCGCCCGACTCAACAGCACCGGCGCATGGACCATCGTGAGCGATCGTAACTTGAAATGCGATGTCGAGCCACTGCACGGCATGCTGGACAAGGCGATGGCCCTGCGCCCCGTCAGCTTCCACTTCAAGAATCAACCGACGGGTGAGAAGCAAATCGGATTCATCGCACAAGAAGTGCAGGAACAAGTTCCTTCGCTGGTCACAAGCGCTGAGATTTTAACCATGGACTATGCCGGGATGAGCACCGTAGCCATCGGCGCCATTAAGGAACAACAGGCCATCATCGTCGCCCTACAGAAAAAAATCGAAGCTCTGGAAAAGGAAAGCACAGTGCTCACCACCCGCCTTGATCAGGTGGATCGGATGCCCGATGGCATCCTCGCCCGAGTTCAGGAACTCGAAGCGAAGGACAAGGCGCGTGACTTGAAGATGGCCTCCATCGAGAAGCTGCTGGAGTCTTCGGACGAGCCCGCCACGCGCACGATTTCATTGAAAGCAGAGTGAGCCTCCCTGTTGTTTCATTTTCCCAAATCCTTCCCACTGCCATGAACCGCTTGCGCTTCGTCTTCCCCGCTCTCTGCGTGTTGCTTCTCGCCGCGACGGCGCAGGCGCAGTTCGAGATCAAAGGCGGCTCGACCAACCTGCTCGACCAACGCCGCGCCGGAGCCTCCGCAGCCGTAAGTGGCGGACAGGTCACCACCATCACCGTCCGCGGTGGCGGTGGCGGCTATACCGGAAACCCGACGGTGATTGTGCAGGCACCACCTTCTGGGGTCACCGCCATCGCCACCGCCTCGGTTTCTGGCGGCGAGGTTACTGCGATCACCATTTCACTTCCCGGCTCGGGATACACGGTGCCGCCTGCCGTCACCATCGCCCCGCCGTTCACTCCTTCCGGGACTGGGGTGACGACTCCGCAGTTTTCGGGGCGCGCCATTACCTCTGCCACGACGGGAGCCATCAGCGGCAGTGCCGCCTTGGGTGTGACCGCAGGCCGCTTCCCCCGCGCCCGGGATTTCACCATTCCTGGGTCTCCGGTGACCACCATGGTCCAAGTACGGGCCAGCTTCGGTCACAGCTTTTCTTCCGGGGTGCCACTCTACTTCATGGGGGATGAAATCCAGCGTCCCCGCGTGAACTGGCAAGGCTCGCCGGTGGCGCAGAGCTATTGGCGTAGTCAGCCGGTTCAGCCGGGGGAGAGTTTTAGCCCGGCCGGACAGAGCAATCTGGGGCTCCTCGCACAGCCGTCCTATCCGCTGGAGATGGTGAATGTCATCGCCAGCGCCACCAGCAGCAAGACCGTCACCGTCTCCTCTCCGCCTACCACCTTGGTCAGCGGGGCGAAATTGCTCGGTGCGGTCGTCGCCACCGTCAGTGGAAATACCGTCATCTTGGTAAACAACGCCAACCAGAACATTGGCAGCTCCACCTCGGTGTCCTTCGAGCCCTATCAACCCTATTATTTCAGCCCCCATGCCGACCGGGTCTTCGCCTCCCAGCCGGGTCGAGTGAGTATCACTTGGGTTTCCGCCGTCCCGGACACGTCCGCGTTGGGCGAATCCATCCCGAGCTACAAATTCCGTCGTGAAACCTTCGCCGTTTCCTCCTCGTCACGCTTGCCCGCACGCTCCTTGTTCTGGACGGAAAAGGGCTTCTCCTCCCCAGCGGTGGCGATTCCTGCCAGCATTGTTAGAGTAAGTCCTGCGTTCAATTCCTTTTTCCCCAGTGCCGTCGTCAACGAATATGTACCGGTGGGAAGCAATCCGTCCGGCACCACCCAGCAGGAAACTCGCACCTTGTGGTTTGACGACCAAGTCGCTGCCTATCGCTCGATCCGCGCCTACAATCTGGAAGGGCGGATCTTCGTGGAGTATCTCGGCGCACTCCAGCAAGGTGCCGTCGGCGTTCACGAGTTCCTCGGTGCGGACATCGTGGACATCCGGCAAGTTGCTGAAGTGGAAACGCTCACCACCTCTCTGGGTGAGGAACTCCGACCGAGCTCAGACGCGGCCCAAGCCGGAGATGATGCGCTGGAGCCCAGTTTGATCAACACTGCCGTATCTGCGGACAAGATTCCCCATGGCAATCACCAGGGACCGGATGGCAGAGTCCACTACTACGCGGAGCGCGAGAGTCTGGACCCAGACCGCGTGACGCTCGTCTGGTTGGAACCGTCCGATGCCGCCATCTACTCGCAGACTCCGCCCGGCCTCAGTCTGCGCTGGCCCAAGCTGAAGCGGAACTACCTTTTCAAGTGGCCGGACAGCCTTTCCCAATACGAGGCGGTGAACGTCAAAAACACCGGCAGCGACACTGGCACTGGGCCGCAGTTCGCCGCAGCATCCCTGCCAAGCGTGATCTTTCAGGACGACCCTGCGGAGCTGGAATCCAAGATCGACGGCACCACCCAGCGCTTGCTGGTGGATTTCAGCGATGCACCGGACCAGATGAATCGCTCGCTGCTGAAGTTCAGCACTTCCTCCGGCCCATGGTATGTGCGGCTTTTCATTCAATTTCAAAATCTACTGGGTAGCCCGGCAGTCCCGGCAGTGCCCGACCCTGATGGTAATGGGCCGCTCACGGGTACGCCCGCCATCCCCGCCATTTACACGCTCAATGATCGAAATGCCGACGGCATCGCCGATTTCAGCCTCCCTGCCACCGTCGGCACCCGGCTGGATCCACCAGATCCGAGTTATGAGGTGGGCGGCTATGTCTCGACCGGGCGTTGTTACTCGGAAGATGCTTATTTGAATCCTTTTGCAGACGGAGTCCCGACCGCTGCCGCCGGTGCCATCATCCCGGTCAATGCTCTGCCGAGTGATCATCAACTCACTGTTTGGTGGTTCAAAAAGGTCGTGCCACCCATTCCGAGCATCGCGCCATTTTACCTCCCGGCGATCGCGGCCCGCTATGTCGTAAGTTTCCCCACCGGAGCGCAGCAAATCGTCATCGCCTCCGGGAAAGGGATCGAAAATCCCGGTCTCACTGCCGATCAGCAAGCGGGAAGCATCTACGTGCAGAATGATCCCACCAAGATCGGCTACAATCCTAACGAAGAGCACGCCCTAATGGTCAGCGGAAATGCCTATGCCTTGCGGGATGATTTGAACAACGCCGCCTCGACCTCGCAGCCCTTTGCTCTGCTCGCTTACACGGCCGGTGGCCGCCCTGCCATGCACGTGGCGCAAGTGGTCCGCGCCACTACCACCTACCCGCTCAGCTATAACAAGTCGGCGGGCGCTCCACTCCAGCCGCCGATGCCTTTGACCGTCCTGCCGCTGCCGCTCAAGCCCAATGGCCAAGTGCGGAATAGCGAGATCCCCGGCACCGACAATCCCGCCGGCACCGGTGCTCCCGAGGGCTACAAGAACTTCACCTTCGAGGATCGCAAGGGTCAGCACTGGCTCTACCGCGGCCCGCATCAGGCCTCGGCCAATCCGAGCTTCGGGATGAAATTTTACTACTACAGCCGGGATGGGTTCTACGTCCCGGGAATCACGCCTCAGCCTGCCGTGGGAACCATCATGCCATTCATCGCCAGCGCCTCTGGAGATAAAGTGGCGGGAGACGCCATCCCGCTCACCTATTTCCCCAAATGGCCGGACGATCCAGTCTTCGGCGCACAGGCGGCGACGCTCGGCGTACTACAAACCGCCGAGACCCTCACGCTCCCCAAAGCCGGACTGCCCCAAGTCCGTGGTCAGACCAGCGCCCAAGTGCTCTATCAGCAATCCATCGCGAACACCGGTAGCACCGCTCCCAGCGTGATCTTGCATGATCCTACTCGGCAAAAAACCTTCGCCCTCGGGGGTATCGGAAATTTCGACAAGCTCCCTGCCGCCATTGCCACCACCGCCTATCAGGGGTTTACCTATTTCCAAGGTCTGCCTCCACATTTGCAAAACCGCTTCTACTTGAACCCGAACCTCGGTCCCAAGGGATCGCTCGTCTTGGTGGGTGAGTTCATCGACGAAATCGCAGGCGAGGACTACCTCAATCTCAACGCTCTCAGCGCCGCAGACGTAGCCGACCTGAAAAACCTCTGCCCACCGGATGACACCGTAAACCGTCCGAAATGGGAGCTAGCGATCGACGGTTTGACCACCAAGTTGGAGACCTTCCGGAAGTATAAAACTGCCAAGGCGGAAGCCACCGGCGGCGTGAATATTGTAAACATCGCCATCACTGCCGGAGGGTCTGGCTACACGAGCGCACCGTCAGTCAGCATCGCCGAGCCACCACCGGGCGGGACCCGAGCGACGGCGCTTGCGACCGTTCAGAATGGTTCAGTGACTGGCATTACCGTGGTGACCAGTGGCTCAGGATACGATCCTGCCAAGCCCCCAGCCATCGTCTTAGCCCCCCCGCCACTTCGTTCTGCCGTCGCATCCTCGTTGGACAAGACCATTGCCGTGCAGCAGCTCGCGGAGATCGTCGATTCAGACACGGCAGTGGACAGCTACGCGCTCAGCTCCACGGGCAATGGCACCGGCTACGTCACCATGGTTTTCAATAATGGTGAGGTCTTCACCGACGAGGCAGATCCGGTCTCGCTTCAAATCATCAAGGTGAGTCCGGATCTCTATCAGGGCGACCTGAAGGTCCTGCTCAGCAGCAATCCGCTGGACGAACAAGTGAACCTCCGCCACAGCGGAGACTACGGGGCCAAGCCAGAGAACTTCGAGTTCGAGTGGCGCTACGCATTTCCTAACAACGGCGCAATGCCTGCCACTCCCGTTTCCGATCTCGACCCTTCTTGGTTTAAGCCGAATGGCACGCTTGGCTCCATGATCAAAGTCGGCGGCTCGCCTACCGCAGCCATCAGTACGCCCGCCGTGCTCATGGCGGACACCTATTTTTCGATGAAATACCGCAAGACCGGCGGCGCGTGGTCGGCGTGGACCGCTCCCAAGCTAGTCGAGGGTTGGATCAAGCGCGTGCTGGCGAAAATCACGCCCTTCAACCAGCGCATGACGGATCTTTTTAACAACTCGATCAACACCGACGTCTCCTTGCTGACCCAAGCCGGCAAGCGCTGGGAAGGCGACATCGCCCTGAATTTAGAAAACATCAACGACGCTGGCCTCATCGAAATTTACGAGACTGTCCTCAACCGCGGTAAATTTTTTACCATCGGCTCCGGCATCGACTTCGCCGCATCTAACGACGCCCTGCTGCTGGCGGCGGGATATCTGAACGACCTCTACACCATCCTCGGCAACGAGGCTTATGCCGACGGTGCGAATCCGACCATCTCGATCGATGACCAGACCACCGTGACCGAGGTGAACACCAGCCGCTTTTCCTTCGAGGGCCAGGTGGCGAGTTCGCTCGACGAGGAGCTGGCCCTGCTCCGCGGCCGAGACGGATCATCTGGCACGACCACCGCGATTTCTCCCGCCTATAATCGCCTCTACTGGAACTACACCCGTGGTATCAATTCCGGCGAGGTACTCTACTCGGTGAACTATAACATCAAGGAAAAGTCCGGTAGCACCACGGCGAACGGTATTTTAGATGCTGCGGATGCCCAACGCATGTTTCCACAGGGCCACGGCGATGCCTATGGCCACTACCTCACGGCGCTCACCGGCTACTACAAATTGCTGACGCATCCCGATTTCACCTGGTTTCCCCGCGCCGAGGCCGTGACCGTGTTAGGCCAGGCCATCCTCATCGACTATCAGGACGAGCGGAAATTTGCCGCTGCCGCCGCTAACGTCGCGCGCACCGCGCAACAAACGGTCAGCCTCGTCCATCGTCAGTCCTATCGCGATGATCCGGCGCTCGGTTGGGGCCACTTCCGGGATACGAATGCAGAGCGAGCATGGGGCCTCGACGAGTGGTCGAGCCGCAGCGCCCAAGGCAACTACCTCCACTGGGTCACGGGCAACGCGCTGTTGCTCGATGAAGACACAGCTCACACCGGAGTGCAGAAAATCGACCGCACCACCGTGCCCGAGCTGGACGAGCTTGTCGCCGCCGCTGGTACTTTCCAGACGACGATGGACAATGCCAACGCCCATCTCAACCCACTCGGCCTCAGCCCCGGTGCCATCGCCTTCGACATCTCGCCCGCCCAAATGCAAGCCGGAGAATCGCATTACGAGCAGATCGGATCACGCGCCTTGCGCGCCGTGCTCAATGCCAAGGGCTCGTTTGACCAAGCTGCTAGGATGACCCGTTTACTGCGCAATCAAGAGAACCAACTTTCCGACCAGAATGACGCAATCGTCGATCAGGAAGGAGGCTTCGTCGACCGGCTTCAGGAAATTTTCGGCAAGCCCTACGCCGGAGATATCGGGCCTGGTAAACTCTATGCCCAAGGCTACGACGGACCAGATTTACTCAATTGGTCCGTCATCGATCGACCCACCGCGCTCTTGGACAGCGGGACCAGCCTACCGCTGGCAGACACCAGCATGAGCGTTCCGATTTCCGTGCAAAGACCGGTCGGCGTGAGCACCAGCAGGCTGACCCTCGAAAATATCCAAGTTGCGCTAACAAATCCCGTCACCTACGACTCGTTAG
>JANPAU010000323.1:0-4052 GCA_031430055.1 Akkermansiaceae bacterium
CCGAGACCCTAAATCATGATCGAAGTGAATCAACTGACCAAGCGCTACGCCCGCCACGAAGCGGTCCGCGAAATTAACTTCTCGGTCGCCCGTGGCGAAATCGTCGGCTTCCTCGGTCCCAATGGTGCAGGCAAGACCACCACTCTGCGGATGCTCACCGGATACCTGCCGCCGACATCGGGCACCGCCACCATCGCCGGCTTCGACATCTTCCGCAAATCCATCGATGCCCGCCGGAAAATCGGCTACATGCCGGAAAACGTGCCGCTCTACGACGACATGCGCGTCCGAGAATACCTGAAATTCCGCGGCCAACTCAAAGGGCTGAATAACAGCGATACCCGCCGCCGCGTGGGCGAAGTCATCGACATCTGTGGTCTCGAAGGCGTGCGCCGCAAAATGATCAAGACCCTGTCAAAAGGCTTCCGCCAGCGAGTCGGCCTGGCAGATGCGCTTGTCCACGATCCCGAGCTACTCATCCTCGACGAACCCACCAATGGTCTCGATCCGAACCAAATCCGCCAGATTCGCGAGCTCATCCGCCGCCTCGGCCAGACCCATACCGTTCTCATTTCCACCCACATTCTCTCGGAGGTAGAAATGATCTGCAACCGCGTGATCATCATCGACGGTGGGCAAATCAAAGCCGCTGACACCCCCGCCAACCTCGTCGGGCAAATGCGGGCCGCCGGTCGGATCCAAGTGGAAATTCAAGCCGACGCCGAAGTCGTCGCTGGAGCACTCAACCGCATGGAGAATGTAAAAAAAGTCACGCCAGAGGCTCTCGACGGCGATTGGACCCGCTACACGGTTTGGGTCGATTCCGGCACCGACTCCCGCGAACGCATCGCCCGCCTTTGCTCGCAATACGGCTGGCCGCTGCGCTCGCTGTTCCGGCACGTCGCCACGTTAGAAGACGTTTTCGTCGAACTGACGCGGAAGGACTGAAGCGACACGAAAAGTCCGCAAGATGAGTCACTTGGGGTATGAAATTTTCCGAAAATTCGTGAAATTTTCGTTTAATCTTTCAGCAGAACGTGATGGAATATTTCTAAACCATGCAAGCCACTCTTTTACCCCCTCGGAATCCAGAACTCTGCGCCCCCATCACTTCTAACCGTGATCTCGGCACCTGCTTGATTGCGAATATCCCGATGAAGGAACTGATCTCTGCAGAACTCCGCCAAGCGGGTTTACAAATCGTAGAACCTGCGGATGCAGGCGAACACACCCTCAGAATTCCGATCGATAACTGGCTCGATGTCAACGCCCTCATGGCCCTAGGTAGCAACCAACTCAGTGCACGCCTCGTCGATAACAACGGCAACATTCTCGCGTGGAAAGGCGCGGATCGCCCGGAAAATTGCTCCGATAAAATTGTCACGGAAGAGAATTGTTTCGCCGTTCTCTATCCTTGGGATCTTCTCCGAATGAACGAGGAAGCTCTTGCCCTGATGGATGAAACTTCGCTGCTCGGAGAAGTCAGCCCATTGGCCAGCCTCAGCGGCTGTATCCGCCTCGCCAATGGCTCCCGCATCCTGCCAGGTACCGTGATCGAAGGCCCCGTGATCATTGGGACCAACAGCCAAATCGGGCCCAATGCCTACATCCGCGGTGCCACCAGCATCGGTGCGAATTGTTACGTCGGAAATGGCGCGGAGGTGAAGAATTCCATCATTTACAACAACACCTACATTTCTCGCCAGTGCTACGTCGGTGACTCCATCATCGGCACTCATGTCACCCTCGGGGCCGGCACCTGCACCGAAAATCACCGCAACGACGGACGCCACCACGTTTCCATGATCCAAGGAAAAGCCATCGATACCGGTAGGCTCAAGTTCGGAGCCATCCTCGGTGACGGCGTCCGCACTGGCGTCAATACCTCCATCGAAGCAGGCGTCAAAATCGGCGTCGCTCGCACGACTCAGGCCGGCAGTTACATCAGCAAAGACCTTTTGTGACTAAATCGTCACACGGGATGATTTCTTGTCGTCACATTCAGCCAGCTACCTTGCGCCCGTAATGCAACGAATTTTGATTGTTGAGGACGAACGCGACATCGCCGACTTGATTGGCTTCAACCTCCAACGAGCGGGATATCAAATTCTCAAGGCACATGACGGGGTGGAAGGCACGGATATCGCCCTCCGCGAACGACCCGATTTAATCCTGCTGGACCTGATGTTGCCGGGCCGCGACGGCTACTCCGTCTTCCGTGAACTCCGCCGCGATCCTCGCACGGCGAATACCCCGGTCATCATGCTTACCGCCCGGGCGCAGACTGAGGACCGCATCCAAGGGCTTGAAGCCGGTGCCGACGATTACCTCACCAAGCCTTTCAGCCCAAAGGAGTTGATGCTCCGGGTCCAAGCCATCCTCAAGCGCGCGGAAGCTCCTCCCGGTGCGGTGGACTTCACCTACGGCCCCTTTCGCTTTGATAAAAACTCGCTGCGCTTCTATCTCGACAACGAACCTGCCGAGCTGACCTCCACTGAGTTTAAGCTCCTGCTCTTCCTCTGCGAGCGACCGGGAAAGCCCCAAGATCGCAATGACTTACTCCGCTCCGTCTGGGGCTACAGCGATGCGACCCATAGCCGGACCCTCGACACCCACATGAAGCGCTTGCGCCAAAAGCTGGGTAATTTCGGGACATGGGTTGAAACCGTCCGCGGCATCGGCTACTGCGTTGCGAAAGCAGACGCATGATCTCGGACATCTCAATCTTCGCCACCCTCGCGGCATTGGTCGCACTGGCCATCCTCGCCTATCGCAACCGTGGAACTCGTAAAAAATCCGAAGCTGAAGTCAACGCTTGGAAAATCCGCCTTGAGCTCGACCTTCAAAAAGCTCGTGAAGAACGCAATCTCTTACTCGATGCGCTCGGCGATGCCTTCCTACTCGTCGATTCCAAGGCCAATATTCGTTTCGCCAACGAAGCCGCCCGCTCGCTCTTTGGAGCAAGAGAACTCGTCAACCGTCCCGTCCGCGAGGCATTCCTTGACCCTCGCCTTGCCGAAGCACTGCTCCGCTGCCTCGAGACGGGTGAACCGGTGCAATCCCGCGTCATCCTTCCCCAGCAGACGTCCCCACGCGGCGATCTCGAAAACCGTGGCGTCAATGCCTGGATCATCGATGCCGCTCAACTCTCCAATCCATCGGACGGAGAATTTTCCACCCGTGTCATCATCCGCGACGTGACTGCCGAGCACCAACTTGAGCAAGTCCGCAAAGACTTCGTCGCCAATGCATCCCACGAGCTACGCACGCCGCTCGCCATCATCAACGGCTATTTGGAGAATTTGCTCGATGACGACATGATCGAGGAGCCGGAAATGGCTCGCCGTTTCCTCACCATCATGCGCAAGCACGCCGACCGCATCTCCCGCATCGTGGAAGACATGCTGGTCATTTCCCGACTCGAATCGGGTGAGGTCAATGCGCTGAAGGTCGAGCCGTTTAAATTCCGCTCCTGCATCAAGGACATCCTCGAGCGCCTCGAGTCGGTCATCCGCAACCAAAACGCAGAAATGACCGTGATCATGCCGGACCCTGACTTAGTCGTCCAAGGAGACCGCTTCTACTGGACCCAAGTATTGTTTAACCTAGTAGAAAACGCGCTCAAACAGAATCCCTACAGCGGACTCAAGGTCACCGTCGGCTGTGAACAAGCCGGCGAATCCATCCGCATCTGGGTCGCTGACAACGGCGTCGGCATCCCGAGTGCAGACTTGCCTCATATTTTCCGCCGCTTCTTCCGGGTGGAAAAACATCACTCCCAGCAAGAAATCAAAGGCACCGGACTGGGCCTCTCCATCGTCAAACGCGCCATCGAAGCGCACGGCGGAAACATCAGCGTCACCTCTGTCCCCGGCAGTGAGACCAAGTTTCTCATCACCGTGCCGAGGCTAATTCCTTAATCTTCGGCGAACGGATTGCCGCTTGCGCAGCGCTTGCTCCCGGGCACTTTAAGAGGTGATCTGTGATTCGTCGCGCACTGCCGCACTCGCCCAACTGGCTGAATTTATTCCTGCCGCCGGACTCTATGCCCG